>JBMCLC010000415.1:0-2840 GCA_048614715.1 Oceanidesulfovibrio sp. | reverse complement strand
GAGCTGCCCCTGGTGGTGCGATCGGAGATGGACGAGTACCTCGGCGTGGCGGGCAAGGCGCAGGGTTCGTTCTCATTGGATGATCTGATCGGCCTTGTGGCGGAGACCTTTCCGCCCCCCGGCACTTTCGGCGTCAGCTTCTCCCCCACGGAACATGGCGCCAGCGAACACGACGGCGGTTCGTGGACGCTCACGCTCCATCAGGAATCCGGGCAACGCTACCGGCTTGTGCTGGAACGAATCACCACACCGCGCGGAAACGACGTGGTCGTGCTCTCCGCGCTGGAGGTGGACGGCCAGGACATGCCTCCGGCGAACCTCTATCTGTTCATCAAGCAGATGCTGCAGCTCCGGAATCGAGAGTAATCCGCAGCGATTCCGGCGGGGCATGCGCGCATGGCCGGGTACGTGAGGATGCTACTCGGCGCAGCTCTCTGCCGGCCGCTGGCCGCAGGCAAAGTTCTGGAGCGCGGAAAGCTCCTCGGACGAAAAGACCTTGTCGATGTCCAGAATCATGATGAAGCCGTCATCATGCTTGCCCATTCCCCGGATAAAGTCGGTGCGGATGGAGGTGCCCATTTTAGGCGGCGGATCGATCTGATCATACTTGAGCGTGAAGACCTCCTGCACCGAATCAGCCAGAGCGCCGATGATGGTGGCTTCTCCTTCCAGATCAACCTCCACGATGATGATGGAGGTATTGATGGTTTGCTTGGTCCTGGAGCGGCCGAACTTCATGTTGAGGTCGATGACGGGCACGGCGTTGCCGCGCACGTTGATGATGCCGCGCATGTACTCCGGCGTCCGGGGCACGCGGGTGATGCTGGTGTATTCCAGGACCTCGCGGACAGAGAAGATGTCGAGGGCGAAGAGCTCGTCCTCGAGAGTGAAGGTCAGATATTGATTACGGTCAACGTTGACTTCATCGCTCATGGCGCTCTCCCGGACTAAGTATTTTCCGAAGGATACGATCTTTGGCTGAACCGATCAAGGGATGCGGGGCAACGAAAGAGAAAAAGCCGCCCGCGGTGTCCAGCCGAGACAGGCCGGACCGCGGACGGTTTTGATGCCGAAATAGGTTATCTGGTGGCGCAGGGCGTTTTCGCCGAGAAACAGGGTCCTCATCCGAAACAGGTCAATTTCGGAAACATGCAAGAGGACATGCGGCTTTTTCACGCGGAAGGCGCACTAAATGACCTTGTTCAGCGAGTATTCGATGATGCCCTCGGCTCCCAGGCGCTTGAGGTCCGGGATGAGGTCGCGGACTACGCTCTCGTCCACCACGATTTCGATGGAGAGCCAGGACGTATTGTAGAGATGGGCCACGGTGGGCGCGGTGAGCGCCGGCAGCTTCTCCATAATCGCGTCCATTTTGTCCTCGGGCACGTTCATCTTCAGACCCACGAGCTTTTCCGCGCACAGGGCGCCCTGGAGCATAAGGTTCAGCGTTTCGATCTTTTCGCGCTTCCAGGGGTCGTTCCAGGAATTCTTGTTGGCGATGAGCTTCATGTTGGTCTGCAGGAGCTCGGCAATGATGCGCAGTCCGTGCGCCTTGATGGTGGTGCCTGTCTCGGTGACTTCCACGATGGCGTCGGCCAGGCCTTCCACCACCTTGGCCTCGGTGGCGCCCCAGGAGAATTCCACATCCACCGGGATGCCGGCCTTGTCGAAGTACTGCTGGGTGAAGTTCTTGAGCTCGGTGGCGATTTTCTTGTTCTTGAGGTCCTCGGGGCGCTTGTACGGGGAGTCGCCGGCCACGGCCAGCACCCAGCGCGCCGGGCGGTTGGAGACCTTGGAGTACACGAGGTCGGCAACCTCCAGCACGTCCGAGGAATTCTCCAGAATCCAGTCCTTGCCCGTCAGGCCGGCGTCCAGGGTGCCGTCTTCCACATAGCGGGACATCTCCTGCGCGCGGCACATGGAAAGTGTGAGGTCGTCGTCGTTGACCTCGGGGAAGTAGTTCCTGTGGTGCTGCCGGATCTTCCAGCCGGATCGTTCGAACAGTTTGATCGTGGCGTCCTGGAGCGAGCCCTTGGGAATGCCGAGTTTGAGTTTGGGTTGGTTTGCCATTTATTTATAAACCTCCTTGGGGTCGAAAACCATGGGGGAACAGGTGTCGCAAGCGCCGTCCTTGAGTTCCCGGAAGAAGCAGGAGCGGTAGCCCATATGGCAGGCCGCGCCGCCCATCTGCTCCACGAGCAGCAGCAGGGTGTCGGAATCGCAGTCGAGCCGCATGGAACAGATCTTCTGCACGTGGCCGGAGGTGCCGCCCTTGTGCCAGAGGGTCTGACGGCTGCGGGACCAGTAATGGGCCTCGCCGGTTTCAAGGCTCTTTGTGTAGGATTCCTCGTTCATGTACGCGAGCATGAGTACCTCGCCGGACGCGGCGTCCTGCACGATGGTGGGCATGAGGCCGCCCATCTTTTCGAAGTCGGGCGTGAAATCTGTAGGTTGTTGGTTCATGGTCCTGATTTCGGTTGTTTTCGGCGCGGGAGCCGGGGTTGTGTGTCAAATAGCACGTACCTGCGCCTGTAGCGGAGGGCGGCTGTTTACGCAAGCGCGGCCGGGAAACCGTGCACGATATTTGAGCTTCGTGACATTTTCAAGGCGTCAGATGTCGGAGGCGAACTCGTGGGCCGCCCGGAGCTGGCCGCAAGCAGCGCCAATGTCCTGGCCCTTGGACTTGCGGAGCATGGCAGTCACGTCCTTTGCGCGCAGGATCTCCAGGAACTTCTCCACGTTTTCCGGGTCAGGCGCGCGAAAATCGATCCGCGGACCATCGGCCGGCGGGTTGAAGACGATGAGGTTCACCTTGGGCCTGGAGCCGCGGAACAAGGAAA
>JBMCLC010000414.1:0-2840 GCA_048614715.1 Oceanidesulfovibrio sp. | reverse complement strand
TGCCCGGCCAGTTGTAGGAAAGCAGGCAGGACATGGCTTTCTCCGAAATGGCGGTGGAATCGGCCCGTGGGGAAAGCCGGCCCAGAAAATGCTCTACAAGCAGGGGCAGATCCTCCTTGCGTTCGCGCAATGGCGGAATCTCGATCTTGAAGACGTTGATGCGGTGAAAAAGGGCCTCGTTGAACTCGCCGTCCTCCACGGCTGCAGCGAGGTTGCGGTTGGTGGCGAAGAGGAAGCGGATGTCGGCCTGGCGTTCCTCCTTGCCGCCCACGCGCCTGTATTTCTTGGACTCGAGCACGCGCAGCAAGGATGCCTGCACCTCCAGCGGCAGGTCGCCGATCTCGTCCAGGAACAGGGTGCCCTTGTTGGCGTACGTCATGAGCCCTTCCTGGCTCTCGGTGGCTCCGGTGAAGGAGCCCTTGGCGTGGCCGAAGAGTTCGCTGCGCATGAGGTCGCGCTGGAGGGTGGCGCAGTTCTTCACGATGATCGGCTGCGTGGAGCGGGCGCTGCGGTCGTGGATGACGCGGGCGACCACATCCTTGCCCACGCCGGACTCGCCGGTGAGGAGCACGGGCACGTCCGTGGGCGCGACCTTTTCCACGAGGTAGAGAATCTGCTTGATAACCCTGGATTTGCCGATGAGCCGCCAGGAGTGGTCGTCAGTAACCTGGGAGTGGCGCAGGCCGCGGTTCTCCCTTTGCAGGCAAACACGCTGAAAGGCGCGGTCCATGACGAGTTCGAGCCGGTCCAGGGCGAAAGGCTTGGGGATGTAGTCGTACGCGCCCATGCGCATGGCCACCACGGCGCTGTCTATGTCGCCATGGCCGGTTATGAGCACGATCTCCACGTCCGGTATGCGGCCCTTGAATTCCTCGAACAGGTCCAGGCCGTCCGCATCCGGCAGGCGGATGTCCAGGACGATGACGTCGAACATCTTCGCGGCAAGTTTGTCCCGCGCTTCCTTCCCGGTGGAGGCGGTTTCGATGTTCCGGTCCTTCGTGGACAGCTCCTTTTCGAGCAACCGCAGAATGGGCTGCTCGTCATCCACGACCAGGACGTTGTACGAATTAGCCATGGATCTCATCAGGGTTTGTCGGAAGCGTCACTATGAACCGCGAGCCCTTGCCCACCTGGCTCTCCACGTTGATTTCGCCCCTGTGGCCCCGCACGATGTTGTAGCAGGTGGAAAGGCCCACGCCGATGCCCTTGCCCACCGGCTTGGTGGTGAAGAAGGGCTCGAAAAGCTTGTCCTTGTCTTTCATGGGAATGCCGCACCCGGAGTCGCAGACCTCGAGCCGGACCCAGTCCTCGGCCGGCGTTGCGGACGTGCGGATAAAGATGGTTCCGCCGGGCGGCCTGCCCGCGCCGCTGTCGTTGTTCAGGGCGTCCACCGCGTTGGTGAGCAGATTGAGCAGGACCTGCATGAGCTGTGGCGCGTCGCCGAAGCTGATGGGCAGATTCTCGCCGAGCTCGGTTCTCAGGGTGATGTTCGTCTGGCCTTTGAGGTGATGGTGCAGGAGCTTGAGTGTTTCCGTGACAATGTCGTTGATGCACATCGGCGAGAACGTGCAGACCGGATGGCCGAAGGTGAGCAGGGAATGCACGATGTCGCGGCAGCGGTTGCACTCGTTCACGATGGTTTCGGCGTATTCCCGAAAGTCTTCCACTAGGGAGGGGTCGACCTGCTGCTGGATGTGGGCGAACTTGCGCTGCAGTCCCTGGGCGTATCCGGAAATGGCGGCCAGGGGGTTGTTCACCTCGTGGGCCACTCCGGTGGCGAGCACGCCCAGCGTGGCCATCTTCTCCGCCTGGTAGTATTTGGCCTGGTATATCTTCTCCATGGTCACGTCGCGCTTGAAGATGAGCACGCGGTGCTTGGGCCATTCCGGATTCTTGAGCGGCGAGGCGATCATCTCGAAGTGCCTGTTGGTATCGTTGATCCGGAAGATGGCAGTTTCCTTGCAAACCGTGTTGGAGGAAAGGGAGCGGAAGGCCGGGCATTCGGGGCAGGGCGTTCTCTCGTGGCGGAAAATGTCGTAGCAGTAGTGGCCCTCGGGGTGTTCGATGTCGGGGAAGGTCTCGTTGAAAACATGGTTCACGGAGATGATCTTGAGGTCTTCCGTGAGCACCATCATGAGATCGCTGATGCCGTCCAGGATGGCCGCGGTCTCGCGCCGCCGGTCCTCGGTTTCCTGGTTCTTGGTTTCGAGCTCCTCGAACTTCTGGCGCAGCTGCTCGAAAAAGCCCAGCTTGGTGTGTTCGATGCCGACGAGGTCTTCGAGACATGAGGGCCTGGCCGGCGCCGCCTTTTCGTGGAAGGAGTCGGGCCGCTTGATTGGCACGATGGGTTTGCGATGTGTCGTGGTCATCACCATGCTTCCTCGCAGATGGCGTGCAGATCCTCCCATGTCACGTCACATGGGTTGGTCAGGGTGCATGCGTCGTAAACAGCCATTTTGCATATGGGTTCGAGCACGTCAGGATCGGGAAGTATTTCGCTGAGACGTGTCGGCACATTCAGCGATTTGAAGAGCCGCTCGAGCTGGTGGATGCCTTCCTCGGCGGCATATTCGTCGCTGCACCCGTGGGTGTTGCAGACAATGCGGCCGATGGCGGCCATCCTATCCTGGGCGTGGGGCCGGTTGAAGCGCATCACCGCGGGAAGCAGAATGGGATGCACCAGCCCGTGCAGCACATCGAACATCCCGCCCAGCGAATGGGCCAGCGAGTGGAGCGCGCCGAGTCCGGCGTTGGAAAAGCTCATGCCGGCGGCCGTGCTGGCGATGGAGAGCTGCTCCAAGGCCTTGGGATCGCGGTACTCCACCGCGGGCTCCAGATTC
>JBMCLC010000413.1:0-2853 GCA_048614715.1 Oceanidesulfovibrio sp. | reverse complement strand
GGGGTCATGGCGAGGCGGCGCCGGCGAGGCCCTTCTTTTTCCCGGAGCCGGCCACCGCGCCAAGGAGTGGCCGGCCGGACACTGGCGGAAGCTGGCAACTCTGTTGCCGAGCCACGGGATAGCGTGCCGGTTCGCCCTGGGGCCCGCCGAGCTGGAACGTGGCTTCGACGGGCAGGGTGTTCCCACCGTGACGCCGGAATCACTGGACGAGCTCGCCTCCCTCGTTGCGGACGCCTCCGTGGTGGTTTGCGCGGACACTGGCCCCATGCACCTGGCCGCGCTCTCGGGCACTCCGGCCCTTGCCCTGTTCGGCCCCACCAGCGCCGGCCAGTGGGCTCCGGTGGGCGTCTGCGTGCTGCGGGCCGGAGTGGATTGCCGGCCGTGTTCGCGCACCACTCGAAATATCCCCTGCGCCGCCCCGGAATGTATGGCGACCATCACCGTGGACGAAGCGGCCCGCCATGTTCGTACGCTCCTGGAGGGTGACAAAAAGAAGAAGCCGGCTTGATCGTCCTCATCGACCAAGCCGGCTTCAGCAAAAGCAATAGGAAGGTATTCTGGTTTAAGCAATCACGGTGCCAAAACTCGCCCCTTCCGCAAAACTATTTGTAAGTCATTCTATTCCAAGGCATTAGGCGGAAACATTGCCTCCAGATTTCTGTTACAAACCAGCTCGCTTCGTATAAATATTTGAACTATACGCGCCTGGACCCGTATCCGCGCCGCATCCGGTTCAAGTTTTTCAACTCCGGGTAGCCCCGGGGACCACCCAGGCCAATGCAGACAGAATTCTATGCAACACGGAAGCCGAGTTCGGACAGCGCCGTGCTTGGCACCACGCCCTCGCGCACCACCCGCAATGAGCCTTTCTCCAGGATGGCGACGATGGTGGACGGCAGCCCGCCCATGGGGTCCGGCTCCTGATACACGTACCCGCCGGCGGCGCGGACCAGGTCCGGGTCCAGCCGCGCAACTCTCGCGGCGGGCGGTGCTCCGGCCTGGTTGGCGCTGGTGGCCACCAGCGGTTCGCCCACCTCCAGACACAGCCGCCGCGCCAGCGGGTGGCCGCACACGCGCACCGCCACATGGCCCGTGTCGCCTTGCAGGGGCAGGGGCAGCTCCTTGCGCGCCGGCAGCAGCACGGCCAAGGGCCCGGGCCAGAACCGAGCGGCCAATGCCTCCAGACAGTTCTGCCTGGCCAGCTCGGGAAATCCCTCGCTCAGAACGCCAAGCTGCTCCACGGAGCCGGCTACCACAGGCAAGGGCTTGTCCTCCGGCCGGGTCTTGCACCGCGCCACCCGGGATACGGCCCCGTGGTCCGTGGCCTTGCAGCCCAGTCCGAAAAACGTTTCCGTGGGAAAAACGAGGGGCTCGCCGTCCCGGAGCCGGGCCACTGCCTGTTCGAGTGTCAGTTTGAATGCTAAGATCATGGTCGGCGGTTCAATTATTTATATCGCGGGAGATTTCCCCGTGCCACGGCGGTTGCCGTCACGCCCGCGGCGGTCTACCATGGCGCCCTGTCCGACTGCGCCGGCCACGGCCGGCTTTGCGCGCACATCACTAAGATCATGCGAACCATACGTCTCATCGCCGTTGGCAAGCTCAAGCAGCCCTGTTTCCGCGACGCCGCCGCGCACTACGCCGAGGCGGTGTCACGGCAGTACCGGTTGGAGGAGAGCACGGTCAAGGACGGTCCTTCCAAACTGGGTCCGGAGGACAAGTCCGCCTGGGAAGGCGAGAGGATCATTGCCGCGCTGGACGACCGGGACATCCCCATCTGCCTGGACGAGCGCGGCAAGGCCCGCGCCTCGGAACCGTTCGCCGCGTGGCTCGGCTCCATGCTGGAGGACCAGAACCGCCGGCCGTGTTTCATCGTGGGTGGAGCGTTCGGCCTCTGCCCGGCTGTGCGGCGCGCATGCGCGCACGCCATGAGTCTGGGCCCCATGACCATGCCTCACGAGCTTGCCCGCGTGGTGCTCCTGGAGCAGCTCTACCGCGCCTCGACCATCATTGCGGGGGCGCCGTACCACCACCGTTGAGGAACGGGGGCTGGTTGCGGCGCACCTTGTAGACGCGCACCCAGGGGAAATCATCGATGACGAGCTCGAAGTGGCGGTCTATGCGCTCGAACCCTTGCGGCGCCATTACCAGCTGCGTGAGCATGGACTGGAACGCGAGCTCGTCCACGGCGTAGAAGCGCCTGTCCTCCGAATTGATAATGAGGTGCGGCCCTGAGTTCGCGTCGTAGTGGCGATCCTTGCGGCCCTGGGTGCTCAGCACGTGGATGGATTCCACGGGAACGGCCTGCGACTCGTCCTGAAAGACCATCTCGCCCGTGTCCCAGTTCAGATTGAAGGATTCCTTGATTCCCGCGACGCGAGCGTGCACGCCCTGCTGTTTCTCGAAATCCCAGGTCCCGTAGTAGCATATCCATGGCGCCAGCCGGATATTCTCGAAGGTCGCGACCACATAGAGCGGCGTATCGGGCTCGAAACCCATGGCCTCTGCGCCCAGGTTGCGCAGGAAATCCCGGGTGCGCTCCAGCCCCATCTCTTCCCAAACCTTCCACGGCTGGTTGTCCTGGAGGGCTGAATACTGGATGAGCTGCGCCGACTGCAGAGGATTGGGCGTGGCCAGGGCCAGCCCCAGGGTAAAGACGTGCTCCCCGTAATGGCGGCCGCCGTCGGCGAATGAATGGAGCTGGGCGTAGTAATGGGTGGCGTATCCCCAGTCCCACCAGGTCCAGACCTCGCTCTCAGGATCGGCTTTCTGCCCCAGCGCGATGAGCGCCTCGGCGTGGTGCCGCGAAAGCACCGGCGTGGGCGGCAACTGCACGAACTTGGTTATTCCGGG
>JBMCLC010000412.1:0-2856 GCA_048614715.1 Oceanidesulfovibrio sp. | reverse complement strand
CCTGGGGGTTACCCAGCGTCCTGCCCTGCGGAGCCCGGACTTTCCTCTCGGGGCATTGCTGCCCAAAGCGACGACCCGTCCGACTCCCGATCAAGCAGATAAGGCCTGATCATGCAAACGTCAAAGACTAATGAGAGGTCGGTAGAACCACCCGCGCTCACGCATGCGGGTGCACCGTAGCAACGATCTGCTGCCAACCCGCCCGTGAGCGCAGGGAATTCCCCGCACAGTCGAAGTTCGCTATTCGGCTTCCTCGGCTGCCTCGGTCTGTATCTTGGCGGCCACCTGGGGCTTGCCGGGAATGGGCTCGTGGCTGTCCTCGAAGTGTTCGCACCAATAGATGAGGCGCTGGCAGTTGGGGCAGTTGAGGATCTGCTGGCCCTTTTGCAGTTCGATGAATCCCTGGGGGGGGATGGCGATGTTGCAGCCGGTGCACACACCTTCGACCACGGGCACGATGACCGGCGCTGCGAGTCGGGAGCGGATGAACTCGTAGCGGCCCAGGACCGGACCGGGCACGTGTTGGCCAGCGGCCTTGCGTTGCTTCTCCAGCTCGGTCAGTCGGGCTTCGATCTGTTCCACGCGCTGTTCCAGGGTGGACTGCTTCTCGTCCAGGTTCTCCTTGAGGCTCGAGGACTCGGACTCCACCTCTTCCAGGGCGGAGCGTTGGCGTTCCAGTTCTTCAACCAAGGCCATGCGCTCTTCCTCGCGCATGCGGTTGAGCTTTTCTATGTTGTCCATCTCGCGCATCATGGCGTGGTATTCCTTGGTGTTGGACGCCATCATGAGCTTGTTTTTCGATTTCTTGATCTTCAGGTCGTCGTCAGAGATCTCGGAATCGAGCCGCTTCTGCTGGGATTGCAGATAGTCGATCTTTTCGAGGATCTGCTCCTTGCGCTCGCGGTACTGGGAGTAGTTGGCCTCGAGCTCATCCACTTCTTTGGGCGCGCTCTCCAGCTCCTGCCGCAGGCCTATGATTTCACTGTCCACCCGTTGCAGGGCGACGAGTTGTTCGATTTGCTTCAGGTAAATGCTCACTTCTTTCCTCCTCGGTCACGAAAAAGTGTGCCGGAGCGTTCCACGCCCCAGGGTGCACGGCCGGCGTTGTTTATGCGCCGGACATGGAGCCGAGCAGCGTTCGCGGCTCGTATCCCGGGACGAATACGACCCGGATCTTGGGATTCAATGCGGCCAGGGTTTCGGCAAGCCGGGAGGCAAAGCGACGCATCATCTCCTCCTCCAGGCTGAAGTGGCCCACGTCCATCATGGGGAGCGGGGCTTCCAGGGCCGCGTGATATTTTACATCGCCGGTAATCAGGATGTCCGCGTGCCGGGAGTGGGCCGCGCCGGCCAGCGAAGCGCCGGACCCGGGGCAGATGGCCACGCGGGAGACAGTGGCGGGCGCTTTCAGATGGGGCGGAATCTCGCCCACCATGAGCGCGTCGCCCACACTGCCGGCAATTGTCTTCAGAAACTTTTCCCAGGACAAGGGCTCGGGGAGGTCGCCCACCTGGCCTATGCCGTAGACCACGTCCTCCATGGCGGTGTCCACCATGTTGAAGGCGGCCATGTCTGCGAGGTCCTGGGATACGACCCTGCGGATGGCGCTCCAGGCCTCTTCCTCGTGCAGCAGGAAACACTCGCCGGAGCCGCTGCCGTCATCCAGGAACTGCACGTCCACCACGCCGGGGAGTTCGCGCCAGGCGTCCATGTGGGCTTCGTCGTCCGGTCCGATGGGGAATATGGCCCCGCGGGTGTGCACGCGCCTTGTTGTCTCCAGGGGCTGCACGCCTTGCAGGCCGAGGTCCTGAGCCAGCCAGCCGGCCGGGCCGTTCGGGTTGGCGTCCAGCGATGTGTGCGCGGCGTAGAGCATGGCGCCGGAAGAAAGGACAATCCGCACCGTTTCCAGGTAGGGGCCGCCTTGGCTGAGCCGTCTGGGTTCGATGGTCAGGGGGTGGTGCGTCAGGATAAGGTCCGCGCCTTGGTCGACGCAGCGGGCCATGGCGGCCGGCGTGGGGTCGATGGTCACGGCCACTGTGCGCACGTCGCCGTTCTTGTCCGTGGAGCCGGGAATCTGGACGCCGCTCTGGTCCCAAACCGCCTGGGCGGCCAGGGGCGCGGTTTCCTCGATAATGCGGATGATGTCGTTCAGTTTCATGGCGCCAAAAAGAAGATGCTCCTCAGGAACGTCTCCCAAGGAGCATCAACATTGATCTGTCCGCCGGCGGGCGGATTTGAGCGAAGGTTTCGCGTACCTCAGCAATGATTCATCCTTCTGGTGGGCCTACCAGGATTCGAACCTGGGACCTGCCGGTTATGAGCCGGTGGCTCTGCCAACTGAGCTATAGGCCCGCTTAATCATTAAGAAGAGCAGAAATTCATAGACCAATCGGCTTGGCGTGTCAACACTCGTTTCTAGGTGGTCACCAGGTCCGGGCATTGTTTTTTCACATGGCTGATGGCGGACTTGGCGGCGATGGCGCCTTCGCCCACTGCCACGCTTATCTGCAGAAAACCGCCCAGGCAATCGCCGGCTGCGAACACGCCGGGAATGTTCGTGGCTTTCTTGTCGTCCGCCACGAGGAACACGCCGTTGCGTAATATGCCCAGGGCGTAGGCGAAGTCGGAGGACGAGGCCTCGCCGATGGCCACGAACAGCCCCTCGGCGTCCATGGTTTCGTCGTCGTCGAAAACCAAGCGCTCCAGCCCGTTCTCGCCTTCCAGCCGAACGACTTTCTTTTCCAGCACAGGGATGGAGGCGTTTTCGAGCTGGGTGCGGAAGTCCTCGCTCATCTCGGGCGTCTTGCCCTGGGTGACTATGGTGATGTCTGTAGTGTAGTTGGTCAGTTCCAGGGC
>JBMCLC010000411.1:0-2868 GCA_048614715.1 Oceanidesulfovibrio sp. | reverse complement strand
ACGCCGTGGTGGGTGTAGACAGGACCTTCGTTGGGGCCTTTAACGTCCTGGCCGTGGGCGGAGAACTCGAAGCCGCCGATCTGGTAGGCGAACTTGCCGCCCTCGGGCTTGAAGTACACGTTGATCCACTGAATGTGGTGCTCCGTGGTGTTCGGGTGGGCTACCTCCTTGCCCAGGGTCACCTTCACATCGAACATCTCGCCCGCAGAGACGGACTCGGGGCACTCGATCACGGGTACGTGTTTCTCGTTTTTCCAGTCATCGGTTTGAAACAGGTCGCCCATTTTCATTGCGTAAGCCTCCTTGAAGGAATGTGTGTGGTGCCGACTGGCGCGGCCGTGTGGTCCCGCGTTTCGATTCGGGGAGCGACCGACCGGTCCGCCGGAAATCAGTCTTAATTGACACCACATAGCATGATCGAGGCGAGAATGGAAAGGAAGATGAGAATTCAGTGATGACTGTGCCGGTTTTTCCGCTCCCCGGTGGGCGGCGCAGCGCGAAAGCATCTGCTTTTCGCTGTAGCATGGACTTTTCCGCGTCCTGGGGGATATGATCAGGATGTGGAGGATTGCGAACGTGTTCACACGCATTACAAATTTCGCATACAAGCTGCTCGGAAGTTTCTGGATAGTGCCGGCCGTCATGGCCGTGCTCGGCGCCTTGTCCGCCCAGGTGTTCCTGGCCCTGGACCGGCTGTTGTCCGGCATGGGAATCGAGTCCGAGTTCCTGCCGCTGATCGGCGGCGGCAGGGAAGGTGCCCAGGAAACGCTGTCCACCGTGGCGAGCTCGATGGTCAGCGTGGTCAGCGTAACGTTTTCCGTAACCATCGTGGCGCTCGTCATGGCGTCATCGCAGTTCGGCCCGCGGCTTTTGGGAACCATTCTGCGCGATCGCCGGAGCCAGGCCTGCCTCGGCGTTTTCCTGCTCACGTATCTGCACAACCTGCTTGTCCTGCACAGTCTTGATGCGTTGCCGCCGGACAGCGAAGCGCGACTCGCCGTGACCATGGGGCTCGCGCTGGGCGTGCTGAGCTTTTTCGTGCTCATCTACTTCATCCAGCATGTGGCGCAGTCCATCAAGGCAGACCAGGTCATCGCCCTGGTCTACAATGATCTGCTCGAAAACATACGGCGGCTATACCCGCGGGAGTACACACTGGAGGACCTGCGGAAGGCCCGCGATCTGCGGGAAACCGAAATACGGGAGTCCGAGGAACCCGGGAGAGAGGAACCCGCTCTGCCCAAAGACTTCAAGGCCCAGTCCTATGCTGTGCGCAGCCGCTCCAGCGGCTACGTGCAGGCGCTCAGCGCCGACCGGATTCAGAGGCTGGCCGAAAGCCGGGACGTGGTCGTGCAGGTACTCGTCAGGCCGGGGGACTTCCTCATAGCCGGTAGGCGCATAGCCCTGATCTGGCCCTACGAGAAGCACGGCGACGAGCTGGAGCGCGAAATATGGAATGCGCTGGTCCTGGGGGCGGACAGAACACTGTACCAGGATCTCGAGTACGCGATCTACCAGATCGTGGAGGTGGCGTTGCGCGCGCTTTCGCCCGGAATCAACGATCCCCATACCGCCATCGCCTGCGTGGACCGGCTGGCCGCGGCCTTGGCGGACCTGGCCCGCCGCGACATGGGATCGCCCTCGCGGCTCAACGAGCAGGGCCGGGTCCGGGTCCAGTTCAAGCCTTTCACCTTCGATGGCGCCGTGGAGGCATCCTTCCACAAGATTCGTCAGGCCATGCATAGCGGACCCACCGTGGGCATCCACATGCTGGAGGTGCTCGCCGCGGTTGCGGAGGTGGCGCCCAGGTCGGAACAGCGCGTGGTGCTGCTGGAGCAGGGTCGCATGGTGCTCTCCG
Source organism: Oceanidesulfovibrio sp. (assembly GCA_048614715.1). GTDB lineage: Bacteria > Desulfobacterota > Desulfovibrionia > Desulfovibrionales > Desulfovibrionaceae > Oceanidesulfovibrio. Next base: position 1,010 of record JBMCLC010000411.1, on the reverse strand, counting down.
CACTGGAGCGCATCCTGGAAGAGGAGAACGACATCATCGACGCGCGCGACCGCTTTGACGTGCTGAGGCGCGTGGCTCAAGGGCTGCCGTCCGAGTAGTCCAGTGTCCTACAGAATCGGGCGGCGTACGCTGTCAGATTCATCAGCCGTTTTCCGATACCCCCGCCGGGCACGAGCCGCTAAAAATAGTATAGTGGCTTCATAAGGCCCCCAGTTACGGCGTCGCTTTCCTAAGCGCCTCATGCACAACCGGGACCGGACAGTATGGAATCGAACGACAGCGACAATACAGGAGACGCCCAGCGATGAACGAGAAGACCAAGGAATTTGTGGAAACAATGCGGAAGAACGCCGCGAACATCCAGTCACCAGGATACTCGGGGGAGTTCGGCGAAACCCTGGACAGACCCAGCCATCAACCGGATGTGGAGCGCACTTCCCCGGAAACGCTCAAATCCATGATCGACGACACCGTGGTGATCGATGTGCAAAAGCAGGGCTCCGAGAAGATCAAGGGGTCCGTGGTGGTCAAATCCCAGGAGTATGACTGGCTGAACGGCCAGAAGCAGGACAACCACTATGTGGTGGTGGGCGACCAGCCTGGCGAGGAGCGTGCGGAGATCGTGGCCCAGCACATGATCAGCCGCAACTTCCCCTTTGTCACGGTTCTGGAGGGCGGGTTTTCCGCCTGGAAGCAGAGTGGTTTCCCCGCGGAGCCTCGCAAGTAACGACGGCCCCTTTCATACCTCGCAGGGATGGCCGCGTCGCATCGGACCATACGCGAGCATATGAAGGACCGACATAATCTTCGAGGTGGATGCGGCCAGAAAGGCCGAATTATCCGGAATGCTTGAAACGAGCGCATACAGTATCCATGCGCGTAAGCAGAACGACAACGCAATCAAACACAAAGGAGAGACCCGAATGGCTACCCGTCAAGCAATGAATCAGCCTTTTGCCAAGTATCAGTCGGTCTGGAAGGAATTTCTTGAAGGCATGGAGCAATCGCTG
>JBMCLC010000410.1:0-2872 GCA_048614715.1 Oceanidesulfovibrio sp. | reverse complement strand
CCCATCGTCGGAGCAGGTCGAGGCGTGGGAGTATGGGCGGGAGCCGGAGGAGGCGTGATGTTCGGCACAGAATTCTATCCGACGCCCCCGTTTGTTGTCGAAAAGATGGTCGAAGGTCTGAATGGTGTTTCGTCGCGTTCGATTCTGGAGCCGTCTGCATGATCACGCGCGAGATTCGCCATTTCCACCTCTTCGCCGGCCTCGGTGGCGGAGCACGCGGTTTCAACCGCGGCGAAGCGCGTGTGGGCAACCTGCAGGCTTCTTTCCGCTGTATCGGCGGCGTGGACGTGGACGCAGCTGCAATAGCCGACTTTGAGCGATTGGCCGGCGTGCCTGGCACATGTCTCGACATGTTCGACCGGGAGCAGTACCGCGCCTTCCATGGACAGGAACCGCCGCATGGGTGGCACGAGGCTACCCCCGACGATGTCCGCAAGGCCGCGGGCAACGAGCGGCCGCACATCGTGTTTCTGAGCGCCCCATGCAAAGGCTTCTCCGGACTGCTTTCCGAAAAGAAGAGCACGTCCGCCAAGTATCAGGCTCTCAACCGGCTCACCCTGCGCGGTGTCTGGCTCATGCTGGAGGCATGGGCCGACGAACCGCCCGAGCTCATCGTGTTCGAGAACGTGCCGCGCATCGCAACCCGTGGCCGGCACCTGCTCGATCAGATCACGGGACTGCTGCGCTCCTACGGCTACGCCGTGGCCGAGACAACGCACGACTGCGGCGAGCTCGGCGGCCTGGCCCAGACGCGCAAGCGGTTCCTGTTGGTGGCGCGCCACGTCTCCAAGGTCCCTCCGTTTCTGTACGAGCCCGTGCGCCGACCGCTTCGCGCGGTGGGCGACATCCTGGGCCGGATGCCCATGCCCAGCGACCCCATAGCCGGTCCCATGCACAGGCTCCCGGAACTCCAATGGCGGACCTGGGTGCGGCTCGCGTTCGTCGAGGCCGGGAGCGACTGGCGCAGCCTCAACCGACTGACCGTCGAGAACGGCGTGCTACGAGACTACGGCATCGTGCCCGAGGTCGCCTATCATGCCGGCACATTCGGCGTGACCGAGTGGGAGCAGCCATCATGCACGGTCACAGGCCGCGCCGGCGTGACCACTGGTCGGTACGCGGTGGCTGATCCGCGGTTCCCTGGCAGGGGCGAGTACGGGCAATACGGCGTACGCAACTGGAACGAGCCGAGCGGCGCAGTGTCCGCGCAATCTCTCCCTGGTGGCGGTCGCTATTCCGTGGCCGATCCTCGATTGCCGAAGAGTCCGAACAGACAGCATAGCTTTTTCCGAATCGTCGAATGGTCGAAGGGGTGCGGAACTGTCACTGGTGCGTCTCACGTCTCCGGCGGAGCCCCCCTTGTGGCTGATCCTCGCCCTGCTGGCCCCCTCTTCGGCAAGTACGCCGTCACACAGTTCGACGAGGCGACCGGAACGGTCATCGCTGGCAGCACAACCGGCCAAGGGGCATTCGCAGTAGCCGACCCCAGGCCGGCCGCCTGGCGTGACGGCCGCGAGCACTACACCAGCGGCGGACATTACGGCGTGGTGCCCTGGGATCACTCCTGTGGCGCAGTCGTGGGCCACGCCAAACTGGACAGAGGCCCGTTCTCGGTCGCCGACCCTCGTATCCCCGAACCACGCGAACAATGCGCCGTTGTCATCCGCTCCATGGACGGCACATGGCACAGGCCATTCACCACACTCGAGCTCGCCGCGTTGCAGGGGCTCATGGATCCCGAGGAACATCTGGAACTCGACGGTCTCTCGCACAGCGCATGGCGGGAGCGCATCGGCAACGCCGTGCCGCCGCCTGCAGCCGAGGCAATCGCCGGTGTCATGGGCACCACGCTACTCCTGGCCTGGAACGGCGAAACGTTTGCCATGGGCTCCACGCCCATCTGGGTGCGCCCCGTGGCTGCGGCGCTCATGGCCGCGCAGGAGGACGCATGATCCCTTACAGTGTCGAGATTTATCGGCTCAACCGCAAGTCGTGGAAAGGGCCGTGGTGGTGGAATTACAGCTGCCTGAAGGCTGACCGCTACGCCCTGGGCCGTCTGAACCACCATCCAGAAGCCGAGCGCATCCATCACCGATTGGCCATCTCGAAGGCCGTGGAGGTCCTGGAGCGGCACGGGAAACCGTACACGATCAAGGAAGGGAGCCGTTAGTTATGTCCACCATGCCCTTCTTCCAATTCTACCCATCGGACTGGCTCGGTGACGTCAAATTGCAGGCGTGTTCGATTGGAGCCCAGGGGCTCCTCATCAACATGATGTGCCTCATGCATCAGAGCGTCGAGTACGGCGTTTTGCTCATTTCTGGTCACATTCCGGATACCAAAACGATAGCAAAACTGTGTCATGTCACGCCCCGAAAATTCGAAAAATTGTTTCAAGAATTAACCCAAAATGAAGTGCTCAGAATCCGCGAAGACGGTGCGATTTTCTGCAAGAGAATGATTAAAGATCAAGAGGTTAGAGAGCAAAAGAGCAAGGCCGGCGGTAAAGGTGGCAACCCTGTTTTGGTTAAGCAGAGGGTTAAGCAGGAAGGGGGGCAACGGGATAACCAGCCGGTTAACGAGGTGGATAAACCCAGAAGTTCAGAAGTTCAGAAGTTCAGAGAAGAGAATACTAACACACACCCAGTACCTACTCGGGAAGAAGTAGGGCCCGACGAACGGCCGCAGGGGGGTGGGTCTTTTGGGGCTTCGCCTGATGATCCAGACGGAAAAATCTCAACCGACGGCGATGTCTCGTTTCTCGAATTCGCAGAGCAATACCCTGGCTACGTCGACCCGGCAGCCGACAGCGCGTGGCGTGCGCTGTTCAAAGCCCGCGTTTGCAGCCTGGACGATCTCTACGACGGCCTGG
>JBMCLC010000409.1:0-2878 GCA_048614715.1 Oceanidesulfovibrio sp. | reverse complement strand
CATGGACCCGCACGATATGGAAGAATTGGAAGAATCCGGACAGACAGACGCCGCATCGGATGAAGAGGGAGAATCGCAGGTTCCCGAGGAGGAAACGCCGGACGGTGCTCCGGAGCCGATGGAAGAAATCGTTCTCGATGCCGAGAACACGCTGTTGTCGCTGCTCTCCGTCACCCGCACCTACGCCCTCACGCGACGCAACGGCGGACTGCTGCCCAAGGACATGTGCAAGACCGTGAAAGACGTGGTGGACGAGGCCTTTTCCCTGGGGCTCGTGGCTTTCGCCACCATCGAGGAGCACGGCGGCAAGCACAAGGGGCTCGCCCTCACGCAGAAGGGCTATGACGCCCTCGTCTCTGGCGAGGCATAGCCAGGCTCTCGCGCCGCCGCCCGCTATTTCGAGGATGAGTCGTCGAAGGGGATGCGCACCTGCTCCTGCACTATGACGTCGGCGTCCTCTGCCGCGTAGCGCACCACGTTCAGCAGGTGGGGGTAGCTCTCCGGCGGGATGGCCGTGAAATCGAGCGCAACCCTGTGCTCGTCCGTACGCGCCACCACGGCGTCCGCGTGTATCTCGATCTCTTCGGACAAGGGTATGCACACCCGGCAAGCGTCGCCTGTCCGCAATACCGTCTCGTCTTCCGGCAGGCGGACCTTCATTCCTGTAAGGCTGAGGTCGTGCGTCCAGATCTCGATCTGCCAGCCGTTGCAGGTCAGCAACGCGGCGAAATGCGCTTCCACTCGGCTGCGGCGGCGTGGGCACATGGGCGGTCTCCCTTGTATTACTCGCTCGGCAATGGCGGCGGAGCCACGCCGTAGGGGTAAGGCATCATTTCCAGGATGTTGGCGATGCGAATACGCTCCGGCGAGGGTTGGGTGATGACGAGGACCTCCTGGCCGAACTCGTAGAGGACCTGGAGGTCGTCGCCTCCCGGAGTGATGATGCTGCCCTGGGAATCCACGCTGACCACGCCGCGCAGCACGGTCTCGCCGTTTGAGATGGCGTTGTGGATGGCCACGCGCAGGGCGGAGCCGGTGAGCGAGGGCTGGCGGTTCTCCACGTTGATGCCGGTGTAGATGGTTCCGGACGCGCCGAGCACGGCCGCGCCGTTCGGGTCCTGGGAGTACGGGGCGTAGGCGTTGATCAGCGCTGCCGTGGCCGCCTGCACCAGCCTGTCGATCTGGTCCTGTTTCAGGTCGCGCACGAACCACTTGCGGAACAGCTCCACGTACCGGCCGTTCTCCATGAGCTCCCACATTCCCTCGTCGAGCCGTTTCTTGAGTTCCGGCGTTTCCAGCGGCGTGCCCACGGGGCTCACGTTGGACAGGCCGAGCTTGTCCACATAGTAGGAGGCGGTCTTGTCCGCGCCCCCGAAGGCGTCCACCTCGCCCTGGGCCAGGGCTCGCAGGGCCTGGTGCTCAGAGGGGTAGGTCTTGATGTTCAGGCCGCCGAATTCCTGCATGATGCGTTCATAGAGCGAGCCTTCCTCCACGGCCACTGCCTTGCCGCGCAACTGGATGACGTTTCCCACGCGATTCTCGTTGCGCGTGTAGAGGCGCACCTTGAGCGGGGCAGTGGGCAGCTGGCTGAAATCGTAGAGCATCTCGCGCTGGGGGGTTCTGACCATGCCCGAGGTCAGCTGGATGGAGCCGCCGGAAAGGTCGAGCTGAACGCGCTGCCAGTCCATGGGAATCATCTGCAGCTCCACGTTGCGGCCCTCCAGGGCGGTTTGGAGCAGCTCCACCTCGAATCCGGTGGGCTGGCCATCCACCTCGTAGGAGAAGGGTGGGAACTCGCGGTCGAAGCCGTACACCGCCTGGATGGGAGGCAAACGATCCGGCTGCGCCGAGGCGACGACTGGCGACAGGGCCATGCAGAGCAGCAGGCAGAGGAGGAAGCGGAACGTGAGGGCGCGGGCCATGGAGTATCCTCTCGGCTGGTGGTTCGCTCAGGACGGTCGCGGCAGCGAGCGCAGCCGTTCGCGGATTGTGTCGCCGCGCTCGGCGTAGAGTTGTTTGGCAAAGCGGGTGATGTTGGCGGAGACGTTTTTGGGTGCGGGAAGCTCGGGCAGGGGCGTCAGCTTCAGGGAGGAACAGTCCACCGGGTGCAGCGCGAGCTGGTCGTCAATGTTGCACGCCGAGTTGCCGTCCACGGCGCCTGTGATGCGCTCTTTCTGCATCGCGTCGGGGTCCAGGCATTTGCAGAAGTTCATCACGCAGGACGGGGCGTGGTTCTTGTTCACCTCGTGGATGGCCTCGTTGAGCTTCTCGCAGTGCTCCATCACGGAGACGTAGTTCACGGTGAGCCGCTGGCGGCCGGCCTCGTCCTTGACATAGCAGCCGTTGACGTAGGCGTCGAGTTCGTCGTGGGCGCGTTCGTACGCCGCCTTAACGAGCTTGGCGTAGCGTGAGGCCGCGGTGAGGCCGAAGGGATTGTCTAGGGACAACACCGGAGTGCGGCCGCAGGAGCGCCGGCAGAGCTCCTCGCCGGCAAAGGGGTCCAGCCCCACGGCCTCGTAGAAGCAGAGGATGGTGGCTTTGTCCAGAAGCAGGGCGTGCAGCAGAGCCACGGAGTCCAGCACGCGCTCCACCGTACGGTTCAGGGCCGCGGCTTGCTCGCGCAGCAGTTCCTCTTCCCTGTCCATACGGACCCGCGCGCCGAAAAAGTTGTCGGCGGCTTCAGCCAGGGCCTCCTGGGCCAGTCCATCGGAAAATTCTTCGAGCAACGTCATGGTGGTATTCCTCAGCTAGGTAATTGTGCCGGCTTCCGGAAGGGAAATCAAGACGCGTTCCCAGCGCCAAGGGTTTGCGCAAAGATGCGGAAGACGTATAATGGGCGGTGAGCCAGCGCCGGAGAGTAATGGATCAAAAAAGATAT
>JBMCLC010000408.1:0-2878 GCA_048614715.1 Oceanidesulfovibrio sp. | reverse complement strand
CAACAAGATACACCTCGCCATCGCCCTCGACGAGTACGGCGGAACCTCCGGCCTCGTCACTTTCGAGGACGTGCTCGAGGAAATCGTCGGCGAGATCGAGGACGAGTATGACGCTCCTCGGCCCGAGGAGATCCAGCCGTTGGACGACGGCTCGTTTCTGCTCTCGGGACGCACCTCCCTGGAAGACCTGCATGTCCACACCGGACTGGATCTGGTTTCCGAGCAGGTGGAGACCGTGGGCGGCTACATCAGCGAACACGCGGGCCGCGTTCCTTTGGAGGGTGAGCGCTTCAACCTGGACAACCATGAGTTCGTGATCAAGGAAGCCGACCAGAAGCAGATCCGCTGGGTGGTGCTCCGGCCCATTTCGCACCATGAAGCACAGACGGCCGACTAATATTGAACAGAACCCACGGACCCGGCTGAACCACGCAAAGACCAACGACCGACTGCCGATTCCGCCACCTCCCCAGCCCTCATGACACGACGCGACACGGCCCTCGCCGGGCTCGCCATTGCGGCGCTGAGCTTTCTAGGATTCGCCAACCCCGTGTGGCACGTCCCGGCCGCCGCCCTGGCCCTGCCCGGCGGGCTCTTTTGCATCGCACTGGCCTCGCCCGGCCCCAAGGCCGCCTTTGTCCGCGGCCTGCTGGTCGGTGGCTTCGCCTATTCCCTGAGCCTCTACTGGGTTGCGGTGCCGGTGCACGACTACGGCCTGCTGCCCTGGGCGCTTGCTGCGCCGTGTCCCCTGCTGCTGGGCCTGGCCATGGGCGGCTACACCGGAGTTTTCAGCGTGCTCGCTCACACGGCCGGCCAGCGAATGCACCCGCTGTTGGCGGTGCTCGCTGCGGGCGTTTTCTGGGGGGCGCTGGAAGGGCTCCGCGGCGTGCTCTTCACCGGATTCACCTGGCTGTGCCTGCCTTCTGCTTTCGTGCCCTGGCCGGCCATGCTGCAGACGGCATCGATAATCGGCGCGCAGGGGCTGGCGGCCGTATTGGCCGGCCTCGCCTGCCTGCCGGCCGCCGCGCTGTTGCAGACGGCGTGGAAACGCGGCGCGCGGATCGCCATGTGCGTCGCCGCGGCAGGCGGCCTGCTGCTGCTGTGGCTCATCGGCGCGAATGGCCCCCTTGCGCCACTGGAGCCGCTAGGCACGGTGCGCGCGGCGCTGGTGCAGGGAAACATAGACCAGAGCAGAAAGTGGGACCCGACCTACCAGCGCGAGACCGTGGACCGCTATCTGGGCGCACTGGGACGCCTTGCAGCAAAGGCGGAAGAGCCCCTGGATATCGTGGTCTGGCCCGAGACCTCCATGCCGTTCTATTTCCAGGAGGACAGCATCCTTAGCCTGCGGGTGCGGCAGATGGCCGACGACCTGGACGTAGCCCTGCTTTTGGGCTCGCCCGGCTATGAACGCGACGACGGCGTCCTGTACTACTACAATCGCGCCTTCCTGCTCGATGCGGATGGTGAAACGGCAGGCGTCTACGACAAAGAGCACCTGGTTCCGTTCGGCGAGTACATTCCGTTCGGCCAGTACCTGCCCCTAGACAAGCTCGTGCACGGCGTGGGCGACTTCGTTTCCGGCACGGACGCCGGCCCGCTGACACTGCCCGCGGACGGTCTCCGCGAGCGGCTCCGGCTGGGGCTGCTCATCTGCTACGAAACCATCTTCCCGGAGTTGGCCCGCGCGCGCGTGGCCAAGGGCTCCACCATCCTCGTGAACATCTCGAACGACGCCTGGTTCGGCAATACATCCGCGCCCATGCAGCACCTGCACCTCTCGGCGCTGCGCGCCGTGGAGCAGGGCCGCACCCTGCTGCGCGCCACCAACACCGGCATCTCGGCCATCGTGGACCCGGCCGGACGCATACGGGCGGCCACGCCGCTGTTCGAGGAAGCGGCCATCGTATCCGAGGTCGCCCTCCACGACGGCCAGACTCCCTATGGCCGCTACGGCGGTATCGTCTTGCCGGTACTGGCCGGAATGGGTATAGTTCTGATGTTCTACGCCGTACGACGAAAACCAAGAGCCTGACGAGCGTTTCCAAACGCCCGGGCAGACCGGAGATACGACCTGATGTTGCAACTCACCGACCTGAAGACCCAAACCTCGCCGCTTCTCGAACAATTCGAATCACTCTGGAGGCGTCTTTGACCTCGACAAGGCCAAAGCGCGACTCGAATCCATAGAAAACGAACTCGCCAAGCCGGAGTCGTGGGAAAAGCCCGAGACCATGACCCCTTTGCTGCAGGAAAAAAGCAGGCTGGAGGACAAGGTCGCCGAATGGGAGGCCCTGCTGAAAGCCAAGCAGGATGTGGAAGAGTGGCTCGTCTTCGCCCAAGAAGACGATTCCCAGGAGATTCTGGAAAACCTCGACGACCAGCTCGGCGTGCTCAACGACCGGCTCCAGCGGACCGAAATGGGACTGCTGCTGGGCGAGCCCGAGGACAAGGGCGACGTGATTCTGGAAATCCATCCCGGCGCCGGCGGCACGGAGGCCCAGGACTGGGCCGAAATGCTCCTGCGCATGTATCGCCGCTGGTCCGAACGACATAATATGAAAGCCTCCATCCTGGACCTGCTGCCCGGCGACGAGGCAGGCATCAAGAGCGTGGCGCTGAACATCAAGGGCGACAACGCCTACGGCTTGCTCAAGGGTGAAACCGGCATCCATCGTCTCATCCGCATCTCGCCGTTCGATTCCTCGGGCCGGCGCCACACCTCCTTCGCCTCGGTCTCCGTCTTTCCGGACATCGACGACGAGATCGTAGTCGAAGTCAAGGAAGAGGATATCCGCGTGGACGTGTTCCGATCCAGCGGCCCCGGCGGCCAGTCCGTGAACACCACGAGCTCGGCGGTGCGCATCACCCACATTCC
>JBMCLC010000407.1:0-2894 GCA_048614715.1 Oceanidesulfovibrio sp. | reverse complement strand
GTCCGCGAGCACGGTCGCAGGCTCAAGGCGCGGCGCGATTTCCTGAAGCACGGCCTCGATGGCCCCCAGAGGGACACAGAGCAGCACGAGGTCGGCGCCGGCCACGGTGTCCAGCGCCGGACCGGCCATGGGTTTGTCAAGCTCGAAGACCTCGGCGCCTCCGGCGCGGGCGCGATCGGCGAAGAGCGCGCCCATCTGTCCGGCGGCGCCCACCACCACCACGCGTTGGAAGCCTGCGTCCATCATGGAAAACTGGGATTCCACTATGCCGCTCCCCCGTCGCGAAGCCTGGCCCATTCGTCCCAGAAACCGGGGAACGACTTGCCGACCACGGAGGGATCGTCCAGCCGCACGGGCAGACCCACGCGCTCGAAGAGCGACAGGCTCATGGCGATGCGGTGGTCCCCGTGGGAGGAGAAGTCCACGCCCTCGAGCTTGAGCTGTTGGGATATGGGCGAGGGCGAGACCACGAGGCCGTCGTCCAGCAGCAGCACGGAAGCGCCGACCTTGCTGATCTCCTGGGCGCAGGCGGCCAGGCGGTCGCTCTCCTTGATGCGCAGATGGGCCACGCCGGTGATCTTCGTGGGGCCCTCGGCCATTGCGGCGAGCACCGCCACCGTGGGCACGATGTCCGGCGATTCGGACATGTCGCGCTCAATGCCGTGCAGGTGTCTAGGCTCCACGGTCACGGAATCCTTGTCCCAGGAGATTTCCGCGCCCATGTCCTGGAGGATGTCGATGATCGCCGAATCCCCCTGCAACGACTCCATGTAGAGCCCGCGCACGCGGACCAGCGCCGGCCCCAGGGCGCCGGCCGCCAGGAAGTACGAGGCGTTGGACCAGTCGCCCTCCACCACGTACTTGCGCGCCTGGTAGGTTGCCGGCTGCATGCGGAAGCGAACCTTGCCCGGCACCGCGGCGCGGACCAGCCGCCAGTCGTCAACGGTCTGCCAGCCGTCGCCGGCTTTGATCTCCACCTCAAAGGGTATGCCGAAGTCCTCGAGCACCTGGAGCGTAAGCGAAACGTACGGCCAGGACACGGTCTTCTCTCCAGCCAGTGAGATAACCAGTGGTCTTTCGGCCAGGGGCGCGGCCAGGAGCAGGCCGGAGAGGTACTGGCTGGACTCAGAAATGTCCACGGCCACCTCGCTGCCCAAGAGGCCTTCCGTGGTAAGCACGAAAGGCGGACAGCCCGGCGCGCCTTCGTATGTAAAGCGGACGCCGAGGGTTTCCAACGCCTGGGCCAGAGCGCCGATGGGCCGCTCGTGCATGCGGCCCCTGCCGTGCACGCGGAACGAGCCCTGCCCGGCGGCGAGGATGCCGGTGAGGAGCCGGCAGGTTGTGCCGGATTCGGCCACGTCGATGTCCGTGGGGGTGTCCTTGTCCGGCGAGCCGTCCGGCCCTTCCGGCTGGCCGAGCACGGCGAAGGCGCCTGGCTCCAGAGCGGTGAGCGGAGCGATGGACGCGCCGGACTCGCGCAGGGCGTCGGCCGTGCGGTTCAGGTCGTCGGAATCCAGCACGTTGAACAGATGGGACTCGCCGTCCGCCAGGGCCGCGGCCATGAGCGCGCGATGCGACATGGACTTGGAGGCGGGCGCCTTGACGATGGCAGGGTGGGTGTGGGTGCTCATGCTGCGCTCTCCTTGTCTGTCGAATGGCCTGAGACGTCGAGATAGGGACCGCTGGGATAGCTGCCCAGAATGCGCAGGGAGTGGCAGGCGTGCTGGAGCTCGTCCAGGGTCTCGGCGTATTCGTCCTGCTCCAGGTCGCATTCCACGTCCACGAAAAACACGTACTTCCAGGTTTCGCCGCGCATGGGCCGGGATTCCAGCTTCTTCATGTTGATGCCGTTCTTGGCCAGGGTGGCGAGCACGCCCACCAGCGAGCCGGGTTTGTCCGGCACGGTGAAGAGCATGGAGGTCTTGTCCCGCGCCGCCTTGGACAGGGAGGCGTCCGACGGGGCGCCGGCGATGAGCACGAAGCGGGTCCAGTTGTCGCCCAGATCCTCGATGCCCGAGGCCAGGATGTCCAGGCCCAGGATGGAGGCGAGGCCGGAATGGCCGATTGCCGCGACGCCCTCCTCGTTCAGCTCGGCTACGCGATGGGCCGCGGCGGCTGTGGACTCCATGGGCACGACCTTGGCGTGCGGCAGCATGGAGCGCAACCAGCCGGAGCACTGCGCCAGAGGCTGAGGGTGGGAGTATACCGTGCGCACCGAGGAGAGCGGCCCGGATCTGCCGAGCAGGCTGTGGCTGATGCGGCAGAATATCTCGGACTGGATGTAGACCTGCTGCTGGAGGAAGTGGTCCAGGCTCTGGCCCACGGTGCCCTGCAGGGAGTTCTCCAGTGGAATGATGCCGAGTTCGGCGCGGCCGGAAGCCACGGCCTTGAACACAGTGGGGATGTCCGGCTCGGGCAGAAAGTCCACGGCGCGTCCAAGAAACTGGACGCCGGCAAAGTAGGAGAAAGTGCCCTCGGGTCCAAGATATGAGACGCGCTGGGGCCGCTGCAGTGCGCGGGATGAGGAAAATATCTCTCGGTAGATCGCGCGCAGGTGCGGATCCGGCAGGGGGCCGGGGTTGGCCGCGGCGAGGTTCTCCAGAACTTCTTTCTCGCGAAAGGGCTTGAATACGAGATCGCGGGAGCCGGCCTTGATGCGGCCCACGTCCAGCGAAAGGGCGGCGCGCCTGTTGAGCAGGTCGAGCAGCGCCATGTCCAGACGGTCTATGGACTCGCGCAGCTCGGCAAGCTGCTCCATGGCCGCGCCTTCGGCCTGCGGGGCATCGGGTTCGAATTCGTATTGGGGCGCCATGGTCATGCTTCCTTGATGTCCTCGCGGATGCGCATGCCGAAATGCCGGCCGGCGGCGTCCGCCTTGGCGAGAACCTGGTCCC
>JBMCLC010000406.1:0-2899 GCA_048614715.1 Oceanidesulfovibrio sp. | reverse complement strand
CCGGAGAAGCGGGCCGGGGAAGTGCTCCACAGGCTGGGCGCACGGTATGAAAGCCCCGAGTCCGCCCTGGTGCACCACAACCCGTGGGAGCTGCTCGTGGCCACGGTGCTGGCCGCGCAATGCACGGACGAGCGGGTCAACAAGGTCACGCCCGAGCTTTTCGAGCGCTGGCCCGACCCGGCCGCCCTGGCCCGGGCCGATGTCGGCGCGATCGAAGAAGTCGTCCGCTCCACCGGCTTTTTCCGCAACAAGGCCAAGAACCTGAAGGCCGCGGCGCAAATGGTGGAAAGCGAGTTCGGCGGCGAGCTGCCCAAGTCCTTGGCCGAACTCACCAGGCTGCCCGGCGTGGCCCGCAAAACCGCGAACATAATCCTCGGCCACGCCTTCGGCATCAACGAGGGGGTAGCCGTGGACACCCACGTGAAACGCCTCTCCTACCGCCTCGGCTTCACCGAGTCCCAGGACGTCAAAAAAATAGAACGCGACCTCATGGTGCTGATCCCCCAAGACCGCTGGGGCGACATCAACCACTATCTCGTCTTCCTGGGCCGGGAAATCTGCAAGGCCAGAAAACCGCTCTGCTCGGAATGCCCACTCGAAGACATCTGCCCCAAACACGGCGTGTAACAGCACGCAAAGTGTCAGCAAGCCGGTGGACGCCGTACTCGAGCCCCTGCCGGGCGCGTGTCTGAAGGCGAAGCCCTCAGTTACGCTCCGAAGTTTTTTTCAGCTGCCTTGTTCGGGCACGGCGTCCAGGCTGCCGCCTGCTGCGGCGCTCTGCAGCCGGTGGGTGATGTGGCCGATCCAGCGGTCGCGGCGTTCCGCGCCGTCGTCTCCGCGGTAGATGCGGAAGATGACATCGAGGTCGAGATCCGCGCCGAAGAGCAGGGTGCCGCCCTCAACCTTGCGGGAAATGGTGTACCGTCCGCGGTCCGGGTCCCGTTTGATGAGTTCCAGCAGGTCCGCAGCCAGGGATGCGTTGGACAGCGGTTCGCGCAGGTCCCATTCCGGCGGCTCGCCCGGCGCGGCGGCGTTGGGCTCCGCCGGGTCCTTGGGCAGGGGCGGCTCCAGCGGATCGTCCATGACGGCTCCGGTGCCGTTCGCGTCGCCGGGCAGCGGCCTTTCGCCGGTGACCACCGGGCCGTCAGCCTTTTTCGTCAGCGGCGGCATGGTGATGGTGTCCGCCCAGTAGAGCACGCCGCCCAGCAGAATCACCAGGAATATCAGGAAGCCGCGGCGTCTCCTGGGTTTGGCGCGGTTTGTTTCCGCGCATGGCGTTTCGAAACGCAGTGGTTTTTTCCCGGAACCTGTCGCAGAAGTTTGCGCCTGTGGGGCCTCATCTGCCGGAGTCTCAGGGCTCTGCTTTGGCGGCAGCTTGTGCGTGGCTGGTTCGGGAACGACACTCGTGCGAGCCGCCTGCTCCTGGTTCAGTGCCTTGTGGATGCGCAGTTCCAGGGCTTCGCGAATCCGGGTGGGCGGGGCGTCCTCGTTGGCCCAGCGGTCCTCGGCCGGGTGGTAGCGGAACACGCCGCCGCCGATGAGCACGCTGACCCAGGGGGATGCCTCGGGATCGAGCGGGAAAAAGAGGTCGGCGGAAGCCTCCTTGCCCTCGGGGTCGGCAGGGATCGGGACGGGCAGGATGCGGCGGCACAAGGGGAAGCCTTCGCGCCTGGCGGCGAGCCTCTTGATCCTGGAGAGGACGCGGGGTTGACCGACGAGGGCCGGGGGACCTAGCTCCGGCTCGCGGGCCAGGGCGTAGACCAGGTGCTTGCAGCACCGCCTGAGATCGCCGGCAGGGAAGCGCGAGCGGTGGCTGCGCCAATCGGCGCAGGAGCATTCGAGGGCGCGCGGGGCGACCGTGTACGACGCGTCCTGTCCGCTCAGGCTGTCCATAATTTTGGACTGAATATGGCCGTGTTCGTCGTGGGGCATGGGCTCGGGCTGGTTTGGTTTCGAGCGTATTCCGGGCTACAGCAGGGGCGCCCTGTACAAGGCGGCGTTGTCTATCCAGACGGTGCCCGGACCTTCTATCACCAGGTTCAGCAGCACCTGGTCCGGGTTCTGTCCGCTTTCCAGCCGGAAGGGCGCCGTCTGGAGGATCCATTCCGTATCCCCTCGGGCCGCGGTGTCCAGCGCGCGGGCAAAGTACTCGCCCTGGCCTTCGAAGATGCACCACATCTCCAGGTAGGCCGTGCCGGCAAGCCCCTGGGAGCGCACCTTGGCCTGGAACACCAGCGAGGCGTCATCCACGTTCACGTCGTCCAGCATGAACAACCGGATTTTCCTGGGGCCCGAGGTCTCCACGCGCAGACACGCGCCGCCCTCGCAGGCGTTGTCGGATTCGACCCGCACCAATTCCGTGTCGATGATGGAATCTGCGGAGTCCAGGGAGAAGGACTTGAGCCGGACTGGCTCGGCCGGGGGCTCGGAGCAGCCGGCGGCGATGCACAGCGAGAGGAGCGCCGCGAGGAACGAAAAGCGCGCAAAGCGCATGCAACGGGCTTTCATGGGACCACCATCCTCTATATATGGGGTAAAAGTGGTTCGACAGGACCGGTTCTACTCGTCGATCCGCATGGACGGGTCGATCGAGGCGGCCTTGGCGAGATCCTTCCTGGCCTGGGACTCCTGCCCCATTTCGCGGCGCAGCAAGCCGCGGCGGTTGTAGGCCATGGCGTCCTCGGGGTTGAGCTTGATGGCCTTGGTGTAGTCCTCCACGGCTTTCTCGAATTCCATGATCTCCTCATAGGCCGTGGCGCGGTTGAAATAGGCGTCCGCGTACTTCGGGTCGAGTTCTATGGCCGTGTCGTAATCCATGAGCGCCATGCCGAACTGGTCTGCCTTGAGCAGGGCGTTGGCGCGGTTCATGTAAGGCAGCGGGTCGTCCGGCGCGAGCTCG
>JBMCLC010000405.1:0-2906 GCA_048614715.1 Oceanidesulfovibrio sp. | reverse complement strand
ACCCCTGGACGTGAGCGCCAGGCGCATCACATTTGACAACAAGCCTGCCCTGCTCTGCATCGGCCGGGACATCACTCAGCGTCGCCGGGTGGAATCCATGCTGCTGAAGGCCAAGGAAACGGCGGAGTCCAACGTGCGCATGCAGAACGAGTTCGTGGCCAACATCAGCCACGAGCTGCGCACGCCCCTGTCCTCCATCATCGGCATCACCGAGCTGCTCACCCTCACAGAGCTCGACGACTCCCAGCGCGAAAACCTGCGCCGCATCGCCTTCTCGGCCGGCATGCTCCTGAGCCTCATCAACGACCTGCTCGACCTCTCCCGGCTGGAAAGCGGCCGCTTCGCCATGGCCTCCAAACCGTTCAGCCTGCTGGAGCTGATGCGCGAGATCAAGAACATCTTCCTCGAGAAAGTGGCCGCCAAGAACCTGAGCTTCTCCTACAACGTGGCCGAGGACATCCCGGAGTATCTGCGGGGAGACCCCATTCGGATCAAGCAGGTGCTCATCAACATCGTCGGCAACGCCATCAAGTTCACCGCCGAAGGAGCCGTCCTCGTGCAGCTTACCCGCGCCGAGGCCCCCGAACCCGAGTATGCGCGCAATGCCGCGCCGGACGACAGCCAAGCCGAAGACGAGACCGTGGACATCCAATTTCGGGTCAGCGACACGGGCATCGGCATGTCCAAGGAAGATGTGGAGCGGATATTCCAGCGCTTCACCCAGGGCGACAACACTTCTGGTAGAGCATATGGCGGCGCCGGGCTCGGCCTTTCCATAAGCCGGCAACTCATCCGGCACATGGGCGGCGACATCCGGGTGGAAAGTGCGGCGAATCAGGGCAGCACGTTCATTTTCAGCGTGCGCCTGCCCGTTGCTCCGGAGCCAGCGCCGCAGGAGTCCGGCGCTTTCCGGCACGATCGCATCGCCCCCTTGCGCGTGCTGCTGGCAGAGGACAACGAGATCAACCGCGACATGATCAAAGCCATGTTCCAGGTGGACGGGCACGAGGTGCGCACGGCCTCGGACGGCCTGGAAGTCCTCGATACTCTGGAGGACTTCCAGCCCGACGTCATATTCATGGACCTGCAAATGCCCAGATGCGACGGCTACGAGGCCGCACGGATGATCCGCCGGCACGCGAACCCCGGGCTGGCGGCTATACCCATCATCGCCCTTTCCGCCCATGTGCAGAAATCAACCAACGATGATTGGCGCACAACGGGCATGGACGGCTACCTTTCCAAGCCCATCCAGCTGGACACCGTGCGCGGGGCCCTGGCCTCGGTCGCCGGCGGGAAAAGCCTGCCCGGCAGTTGCGAGCAGGACGCCGCCGAGGATCAAAAAGAGCCGGCCATGCTGGACCTCGATACGCTGCGGAAGAACATGGGACACAGGGATGAACTGGTCCGCCTCGCGTGCGAAAAATTTCTCTCCCACGCGATGCGCTACATCTCGGACCTTGAATCCGCCATTGGCCGACGGGACAGCAAGGACACGCGCCGGCTCGCCCATTCGTTCAAATCGGTCACCGGAACCATCGGCGCGGAACGCGCACGGCTGGAGGCGCTGGCCATAGAAAAAGAAGCCCCCACAGAAAAATGGGAGATTCTCGAAAAGCGGCTCGCCCGGCTGGATGGACTCGTGCGGGAACTGCAAACGCTGGTGGCGAGCGCTCCGGAACTGGCCGCACTGCCCACCCCGAATTCGCACCAGCCCGAGTGAGGCGTATGCCCAGTCCGGGGTCAGTGCAACATGTAGCGCGCGAGTTCCTTGTAGTCCGAGAACTCGCAATCCACGAACTCCACTCCGATGTTGTAGTTTTCCGTTTCCCGCTCCAGCCGCTTGGGTCTGCCTTGCAGAATAAGCGGTTCATCCTCCTTGTTCAGGTAGAAGATGATCTCCACAGGCGTTTCATAGTCCATCGCTTCCATCTCCGCTGTTTTCGGAATGGTGAAAAGCGCGCCGCCCATGGAAAGATTCTGTATGGTGGCGGAACGGGCGTTGAAGTTTCGTTTGGAGTCACTTGTTTGAAGAATCGCCGGGATCTCGGCCCACTTCCTGGAGAAGGACCGCTTCTCTTGGCGTCCCTCATCCTCCAATGCATTGATGTCTTGAAACTTGCGTTCCAGATAGAGATGCACCAGATCGTCGATGACTTCCTGCACTGAAACCTCTTTGGAGTCCGCAATCGCAGTCAACTTATGGAACGTATCCCGGCTCAAGCTGTAAGGGATTGTGCTCTCCGTCATCTTCTTGGTCATAAAAGCCTCCATGGCTATGCTGATATGTCAGCGTCCACGGAATAATGACGTGCGGGGGACAGACTTCGCAGACTCTCTGCAATGACCGTACAAACAATTTCCGGCAGCAGGCCTGCACGACAGACGCGAACCGCTGACATATGTTCATCTGAAAAAAACATGCCATACAGTACAAGCTTGTCGGGCTTAGTTTTTTATACCAATAAATCAGCATTTTATGCCAATACACAGCCCATACACCAAGCCCGGGGCCCCTCCATTGGTACGGAAAACACGGATTGCCACAACCTCAATGATGCAAGATTCCACAGGGGTTATCTTCAGCGCGAAACAGACGGTCACCGGATCGCCACCATGGTCCGAACTGAGGCGAAACGAGGTCGTGCAGGAAGTGCGCACCGGACATGGCGAAATGGCAGGCGAACCAGGACCGTTATTCGATGCGCGGCAGCCGGGGGCATCCTGAAAGTCCGTGCCATGTGAGTCGGGCTCCTTTGCTCGCGGCCAGCATGCATGCGTTCTTCATACGCAATTGCCCGCCGAATGCGCCCCTGCTCCACGAATCCCACGGAGACGGCGGGGCTGGCTGGCTTCCGAAAAAATCGGACACCAATGCAGAACTGGTGGCCCGCCCTGGCCCTTTA
>JBMCLC010000404.1:0-2909 GCA_048614715.1 Oceanidesulfovibrio sp. | reverse complement strand
CCAGAAAACCGGCGAGCCAGGTGAGGCTCTGTGTGCCGGCGCGTTTGCACATGGCTATCCGCGCCTGGAGGAACTCGGCGATTGTCTTGTTCGCCAGTATGGACTCGCGTGCGAAGAACTCCGGAATCTTCTTGGCCAGGTTGAAGGTCAGCACGAGGGCGTCCTTCTGCCGGCCCAGGACAATGAGCCGTTCCAGCCGTTCCTGGAAGTGCACGGACTTGACCACCAGTTCCGGCACCTTCGTCTTCTTTTTGGCGTTGTCCACGGTGTCGAACAGGTCCACCAGCGTTTCCAGCACCTGGTAGAGCTGGTGGTTCTTGTAGAACATCTCGTTCTGCGCCAGGTCCGGCTCCAGCATGAGTCCGCGCACGATGGCGCCGGCGCTCTCCAGCTCCTTGTGCTCCACGGCGTAGGCCACCGCAAGGTTGAAGTTCACCGCTGCCTTGTTGTGCGGATCGAGCTCCAGCAGCCTGGTGTAGATGCCGATGGCTCTGGGCGGCCCTTCCAGCTTGCGCACCAGCGTGCCCATGAAGATGATCTCGTTGCACGCCTCGGCGAAGTGGCTCTCGTCCCTGGCGGCCTTGAACAGCAGGCGCTCGGCCTCGGTAAAGTTGCGCTCCTCGATGGCCACCAGCCCCAGGAAGATGAGTTGGCCCGCGGGCAACTCGTCCATGTCCGTGGTGGCCACCCTGTTGAAGGCGTCGCGGGCCATGGCCCCCAACCGCTTCACCGCGGGGTGGTTCTTGCCCAGCTTGCTCTTCAGATCGATTTTCATGAGTTCGCCGGCTATGCGCGTCACCGCATCCACGTCCCGCTGCCGGTTGTCCTCGTCGCTCAGGGGCTTGATGGCCGCGGCCTTGTCCAGAGATCGCTGGAAATTGACCAGGGCGTCATCCAGCAGCGCCACGACCTCGGGGTGGTCGGCCGCGTTCCCGGCCCGTATCCTGTCCTGGGCCTGAAGCACGCGCACCATGCCGATCTCCTTGTTGGGCTCGGGGCTGCCCTCGGCCACTTCCTCGGCCTGGGCGAAACGCATGAGCGCCTTGGGATAGCGCTTGAGCCGCACGTAGGTGCGCCCGCTCTCCATATATGCGGCAGGGTTCTGGGGATACGTTTCGATGGCCTTGGAAAAGCACTGAACGGCCCGCTCCCAGTCTCCGGCGGCGCGGGCTTCGTAGCCCTGGCGGATCCATTCATCGGATTCGGCCTTGCGCGCGGAAAGCTCGCGCTCTTCCTGGCGTTCCTTGAGCTCCTCCAGCCGGCTTTCTCGGTGGGGCAGGTACTCGGTCAGATAGTCGCGCACCTCGCGGTAGCGCTCCATGAGCTGTTCCTTGGCCTGGATTTCCCGCATCCTGGGCGAGAGGTTGGCCGTGGACTCGAGCTTCTGGAGGATGAATGCGCCGGTAATGCCGTACTGCGCCAGGGTTATGAGCGTGTTTTCGCGCTTTTGCGAAAAGTGGATGTCCGTGAACACGGGCACGCACTTGGACAAGGTCTTCATCACGTCGCGCCGCGAACTGCCCACCACGAGCTTCACCGTCTCGAAGTATTCGGTCAGCTCCTTGGGTATGCGGTTCTTGCTTCCGGGCGAGATTGCGTAGGCCGGCGGGTTGACGAGGAAGACCCCCTCGCGGGTGAGCAGAAGCTGGCCCAGGGTGCGCGCGTTCTCGAAATACGAGAGCGGAGGCTTGTGCACGGTGACGTTGGAGAACTTGAGCGCGCCGAGGATGACCCGGAGCTGGTCGCGCAGCACACGATCGAGCACGTAGATCTGGAACGGCTTGTCGCGATACGGCGCGAGGACGTCGCCATTGGGCTCCGACTTGTCCGCGGGGTTCTGTGTATACTGCGTCGCTCCGCCCATCTGTCCCCACCGAGAAAAGCATGCCCACCTATTCAGGTGAGTTTCTGTTCCTCGTCCGGATCCATGGAGAAGGAATGCTCCTCGCCGGGGAAGGCGCCGCGTTCCACCTCGTTCTTGTATCGGGCCACGGCCTCGCGCACATCCTGCGCGAGATTCGCGTATTTCTTGACGAACTTGGGCGTGAACCGCTCGAACAGGCCGAGCACGTCGTGGATGACCAGAACCTGCCCATCGCAGTGGGACCCCGCGCCGATGCCGATGGTGGGGACATCGAGGGACCCAGTGATGAACCGCCCCATGGGGGCCGGCACAGCCTCCAGGATTACGGCGAAGCACCCGGCGGCCTGCAGCGCCTGGGCGTCTTCCAGGATAATCCGCGCGGCCTCGGCCGTTTTGCCCTGGACCTTGAACCCGCCGAGACCGGCCACGCGCTGGGGGGTGAGGCCCACGTGGCCCATTACCGGAATTCCCGACTGGACCAGCGCCCGGACCTGTGGGACCACCTCGCGGCCGCCCTCGAGCTTCACGGCGCGCACGCCGCCTTGCTTCATCAATCGTCCCGCGCTGGCCAGCGCCTGCTCAGGCCCGGCCTCGTAGCTCATGAAGGGCAAGTCGCCCACAACCAGGGCGCGGGAGACCCCCCTGGTCACGGCCCGGCAGTGGTGGACCATCTCGTCCATGGTCACGGGAATGGTGTCGTCGTAGCCCAGAACCACCATGCCCAGAGAGTCTCCCACTAGGACCATGTCCACGCCGGCCTCGTCCACCAGCCTGGCCATGGGGTAGTCGTAGGCGGTGATCATGGTGAGCTTGCGCTCGCCCTTGGCGGAGCAGATGTCTGGCGCGGTGATCGGTTTGGTCATGGTATGGCTCGTGTCGCTGGTTCTTTGCTCTGGGGAAACTGCCACATTCATTATTTACTGCAATTTTCCGCAGCTGAACAGCCCCCGCGGCGTCTCCGGCGGGCCGTCCGCCGCCGGCGCACCTCCGCCCTCGGAAAACAACAAAAGCGCGGCGGCCAATTCGAAGCCGTCGCGCCTCGGAA
>JBMCLC010000403.1:0-2910 GCA_048614715.1 Oceanidesulfovibrio sp. | reverse complement strand
CCATGGAGCAGACTGAAGTGTCGAGCGAGGGCACGCTGGCCAGAATGAGCTTCTTGCCTGCGTAGTCGCCTAACTGGCCGGTGGAAAGATCGGGCTTGATCGCCGTGAAGGCCGGCGCTATCTGGCGCAGGCCCACCTGGTCGCCCACCACGGTCAGTGGTTCGCCCTGAAAAGTGACAAGTCCTGTGCGTTTCGGCATGGGAATCCTCCATGAGCACGCGCGGTGCTCCGGGTCTGAACATGTTGACAGATTTGGTTTTTTAACCCGCGAACAGTTCGGGCAATGTCATCCTATACCACGGATACGCCCTTGGCGCATCCCATGAAGGACGAATCGCATCAGCCCGCGCGTTCCGGCGGCGCCATGAACTCGGGACCCACGGGAGAGATGACGGTCTCGCGCAGAATGCGGTCCACCTCGGCCATCGTATCCGCATCGATGGACCAGCCGAAGACATCCGGAATGGGCTCCATCTGGTCCGGACGGCGACCGCCCCAAAGGGCCACGCCGTTGGACTGGTCCAGCACCCAGCGCACCGCGAAGGGCAACAAATCTTTGTCGTGGCGCTCTCTGGCCAGCTTCTTCAGTTTGTCCGCGGCCTCCAGATACTGGGAGAAGCGCGGTTCCTGGAACTTCGGATCGTTCTTGCGCAAATCATCCCCCGTGAACTCGCGCTCTCTGCTCATGGAGCCGGAGAGCAGCCCACGGCAGAGCGCGCCATATGTCATCAGGAGAATGGACGAGTCCAAGCAGTACGGCAGGATATCGTCCTCGATGCCGCGCTCGAAAATATTGTACGGCGGCTGGCAGGCATGGATGGGGCAGGCCTCGCCAAAGGCTTCCATCTGCTTCGGCGAATAGTTGGAGACCGCCACGGAGCGGATCTTGCCCTGCTCCCTGAGCCTGCACATGGTCGCCGCGGTTTCCTCGTAGGGCGTTTTGGAATCAGGCCAGTGGACGAAATAGACGTCGATGACGTCCACGCCCAGGCGGGAGAGCGAGTCCTCCACTTCCTTTTCTATCCGCTCGGGCCGCGAATCGCGGAAGACCTTGCCGTCCTCGGTCCAGTTCAGGGCCACCTTGGTGGAGATGCGGATCTTTTCCTTGTCCGGGTACTGGGCGATGGCCTTGCCCACGATCTCCTCGGAACGGCCGAAACCATACACCGGGGCCGTGTCCAGAGTGGTCACTCCCTTGTCCAGAGCGGCGTGGATTGTTTGGATGGACTCCTTCTCGTCCGTGCCGCCCCACATCCATCCGCCTATGGCCCAGGTGCCGAGGGCGACGCGCGACAGTTCGACGTCCGTTCCATCCAGTGTCACGAATTCCATTGCCAATCCTCCTTGGAGTCTGTTGTGCTTTCACCGGGAAATACGTCCGAGTCTACGCTTCATGAACCTTTATGCATGGGAACGGAGCGGAAGGGTACTCCACCCCGGGGGACCAGCGTCATGGCGGGCGATGCGGCGGACCGGACCATACGGACCGTCTCAGCGGGCTGCCGAAACGGTCCAGCTGCGAATACTCTCGTAATGGTTCTCGTGATTGCGGATGGCCCACCAGACAGGCGTCGACTCCTTCAGGACGAATCCTTCATCGCCGAGCAGACGGCTGAGGTTGTCCCGACCGCGGCCCGCGAAGTATCCGGAATCTGTCCCGCCCAGCCAATCTTCGGGCGGGCATATCTCCTCGGCCCAGCTGAAGGGGTCCGCCATGAGCACCCGAGCATCCTTATCTGCGGCCACGCGTGACACGTCTCGGACGTGGTCCAAGGGCCGGCAGACCTTGTCCAGCAGGTTCAACGAACTCACGGTATGAAAGGAGCCGGACGCGAAAGGCATAACCATGGCGTCGCCCACAATGAATTCGGCCTCGCCTGCCCGCAGTCGTTCCGGCAGTTCCACGGTGAACGGACGCGTGAGCTTGCCTTCCACCAAAACGTTGCTTTCCAGGCGGCCTGTTTTCCACAGCTCGCGGGCCATGCGCACGAACGTCCGCGAAAAATCCACACCCACGGCAAAACCCGTGGCCGCCGCCAGTTCCAGGGTGATCCGCCCCATGGCGCATCCCGCATCCAGAGCCGGACTTTTCGCGCCGTTCAGCATGGCCACCCAGGAGCCGTACGCATCGCAGGCCATGGCCTCGCCCACCAGGTCGCCGTAATGGCTCCACAGATAGCTGCCCACTGCGGCCGAGGTCTCGTAGCGGAGCTGCGCCGCCGGAGTCTGGGAGTTCTGCGGCAGTATGACGGCCATGCCGTTGTTGATGCGATGGGTATGCGAGCAGCGCTGGCATTCGAGCTGCCCGCGCAGAATGTCGTCGTCCTCGCGGACGGCGCCGCCCATGAGGCAGAGCGGAACCTCGCGCGGCAGGCAATCTGGGCATACCAGAATGTCGAGAAGACGTTTGTGCATGGATGTCCTTTCGGGGGTATGGGGCCGTGACGGAACGGCTCGCGGGGATGTGCTTGGTGCGCCAATCTGATTCGTTCAATCTACCGGATACTGCCGACGACACAGTGGTCATTTTTTGGGGGGATACACGCAGCAGCCCCGTCGATTGACCAGTCCGCATCCTTCATCTACGAATATACTGTACCGGAACCCTCCCTGCTCCTCCACCGCACTCCAAGGATCGCGCCCATGACCCGGCAGTCCCAGTACCCGCCCATCGACGACCACGGCATTATCGGCGACCTGAAAACCGTGGCCCTCGTCAATCTGGATGGCGCCATCGACTACATGTGCCATCCGAGCTTCGATTCGCCCACGGTCTTCGCCGCCCTGCTCGACGCGGATACGGGCGGTTCCTTCGCCATTACCCCGCAGCTTTCGGACGTCCGGCGGCGCCAGCTCTACCTGCCGGACACGAACATCCTCATGTCGCGTTTCCTCGCTTCCGACGGCGTG
>JBMCLC010000402.1:0-2914 GCA_048614715.1 Oceanidesulfovibrio sp. | reverse complement strand
GTCCGGGCTCTGCGAGCCGGAAAACGTGCGCAGCGCCAGCCGCCGCAGGCTGAACAAAAACGCCAGGGAGGAGACGAGGAACCCGGCGATCTGCCATTCGAGCGACAATCCGGGAAAAAAGTACACAACCGCGGCCGTGAGCCAGCTGCCGAGAAAGAAGAACAACAGGATGAACCCCGGCAGCAGCAGCTCCGCCACCAGGAATGCGACGCCTACGAGAAACCAGATCAGGGTTGCAGACATGCGCCAGCCTCCAGTCGCGCGCAAGGGGGATGGAAAAGGCTAATCATGCGTCCCGACTACCTATTCCATACCCGGCGGTCCTTGGCAAGCTTATGATGATTTCATGTCAGTTCGTTGCGAGACGAGCATGCCGGCGAGCATCAGGCCGCAGCCGAAAAGACTCCGCGGGCCCAGAACCTCCCCCAGAAACAGCCAGCCGCCCAGCGCCGCGAAGACCGTTTCCATGGACAGCAACACGGCGGCGTGGGCCGGGTTGGCCCGGCGCTGCGCCACCACCTGCAGGGTGTAGGCCACGCCCACGGAAACCGCGCCGCCATAGATGATGGGCCAGGCCGCCCCGCGCAGGCCGGCCATGGTGAGTTCTTCGGTGAAGAACGCGATCACGAGATGGATGAAGGAGCAGACCACGAACTGGCCGCACGCCAGGCGCACCGCGTCGAACCGCGGAGCGAGCCAGGAGAGCATGACTACGTGCGCAGCCCAGAAGAACGCGCCGCACAGCACCAGACCATCCCCGGGCGCGAGGGTGAAGGACTCCGTGACCGAAAGGAAATACAGGCCGAGCACGGCGCAGAAAGCGCCCACCCAATGGCCCTTGGCCGAATGCTGGCCCAGAAACAGCCCCACGATCGGCACGATGACCACATACAGCCCGGTGATGAACCCGGCCTTGCCCGCCGTGGTGTACACCAGGGCGACCTGCTGCAGACTGGCGCCGCCGAAGAGGACGAGCCCGGCCATGAGCGCCGCCACCCAGAAGGGGAACGGCTTGGCCAGCGCCTCCTCCACCTGCCTGCCCACCTTGCGCCGGTCCAGCCAGCGGATGACCGGCACCAGGGACGCCGCCCCCAGAGCGAAGCGGATGCCGTTGTAGGTGAACGGTCCCACGAACTCGTTGCCCACCCGCTGGGCCGCAAAGGCAAAGCCCCAGATGAGCGCAGTGAGCAGAAGCAGCAGATCGGCTGTCAGCGTGTCGCGTTGCATTGGCAATCCCTCCCGAAAGTGCACGCAATTGGCAGGCCTTGATCGTTCTGTCAACAATCAGACCGCGAATGTCGGTGTCCGGGCCGTCTGGTTGACCGACATGCGCCAACAAGGGTAGTGCACTCGTGTCTGGGCCTCCCTCAACGACGTTACATCACAACCGGGCAGCGTAGGAAATACCGTGCGAATCGGGAGCTGACCCGCCGCCGTGAGCTCCGAGAGTATCCGGCCACCGCGCCACTGGAGCCTTGCTTTCGGGAAAGGCCGGGCCGATTCGGGGCGAGCCGGATAACCCGCCCGGACAGCGGCTGTCGCCTCGGCAACGGGATATATGGGATACATCGCCCGCAGGCGATCCCCCAGGGCATGGAAAAATACGACCACTGCGCCTCCCCTACCGATGGTCGGGGAGGGTTTTCTTTTTCCCTTTCGGAACTGCCCATCCGTATGGTGGACAAAAAGTTGTTCCCCCCTCGGCCCTGCCCGAGCAGCCGGGAGGCCTTGGAGCGACCCGCCCCGAATCTGAATCCGCAATATTACAAGAGAACAGGAGAAGCGCCATGACCTGGGGCACTCTATACGGCGTGGGCGTCGGACCCGGCGACCCGAAACTTCTGACCCTTCGGGCCGTGGATATCCTCGGCCAGGCGGACCGCATCTTCGCCGCCGCATCCACCAAGAACGACCATTCCATCGCCCTCGATATCGTGACCCCGCACCTGAAAAACGGCGCGGACGTGGAACGCCTCGGCTTTCCCATGACCCGCGACAGGGACATCCTCGCCAAGGCGTGGCGGTCCAACGCGCAACGCGTCGCCGAGTATCTGCGCACGGGAAACAGCGGAGCGTTCATCACCCTGGGCGACCCCATGCTTTACTCCACCTTCGCCTATGTGGCCCGGGAGCTGGAACGCGAACACCCGGACATACCCGTGGAAATAGTGCCCGGCATCACCTCCATGCAGGCCGCGGCGGCGCGCACCCGCACCATGCTCGCCGCCGGCGGCGAGAGCCTGGCCGTGCTCTCCGGCGTGGCGGACGAGGACAAGCTGCGCAACGCGCTCCATGTGGCCGAGAATCTCGTGATCCTCAAGGCGTACAAGGGATTCGGGATGATACGCCGGGTACTGGAGGAGGAAGGCATGGCGGAACGGGCGCGCTTCGCCTCCCAGGTGGGGCACGACGAGGAAGCGCTCTTCATGAGGCTCAAGGACGCCCCGGACGCTCCGCACTACCTGAGCCTGGTGATGGTGCCAGCGCAGTCGGACCCGGCCGCTTCGCCAGCAGGAACAAAGGAGCCGGGCGACGCGACGGGCGAATAGCCCCGCCGCGCCATCCGGCCATGCCCTGGTAATGCCGTACGCGCTAGGCGCTGTGCCTGAGCTGGGCCGCGTGCTCACGGAAAAGCATGGTGTAGACGCAGGCGTTTACCAGCGCCTCGGCGCCGGGGTCGTCCTTCCGCACGCTGCAGGCCACGCGCGATCCTTCCACCCGCACCACTTCCACATCGATGTCTCCAGCCAGGGACATGCCGCGGTGCACTATCTCCATGCGCAGAAAATCCCCGGCCTTGAACTGGAAGCCGCTGGTGCGCGCGTCGAAAGAGACGCCGCCCGCGCCGATATCGATGAGCGGCAGCTCGCCCAGAAAGGGCCCGAGCCTTACAAGTGAACCGGCCACAGCGTGG
>JBMCLC010000401.1:0-2915 GCA_048614715.1 Oceanidesulfovibrio sp. | reverse complement strand
TTTTCGAACAATCTTCGCACCAGCGAATAGCCGTTGGAATGGAGGCCCGTGGACGCCAGACCGATGACGATGTCGCCCACGCGGATGGAGGAACCGTCCACGATGCTGGAGTCGTCGGCCATGCCCACGCAGAACCCGGCCAAATCGTACTCGCCGTCAGGATACATGTCCGGCATTTCTGCACTTTCTCCGCCCAGCAGGGCGCAATTCGCCTCCTTGCATCCGGCGGCCACGCCCGCGATGACAGCTTCAGCGACCTCCAGGTCCAGCTTGCCCGTGGCGAAATAATCGAGGAAAAACATGGGGTGCGCGCCCTGGACGAGCACGTCGTTGACGCTCATGGCCACCAGGTCCACACCCACGGTGGCGTGGTGGTTGAAGGCGAAGGCGAGCTTGAGCTTGGTGCCTACGCCGTCCGTGGACGCCACGAGTATGGGGTTCTTGTATTCGCCCAGGTCCGGACGGAACATACCGCCGAAGCCGCCGATGTCCGAGACGACTCCTTTGGTGTGGGTGGACGCGACAAGGGACTTGATTCGTGAGATGAGGGATTCCGCGCGTTCCAGGCTCACGCCTGCTTCGGCATATGATTTTGCGCGTTCCGGCATGCTTGTTGCTCCATGTTAACCGCTGAAAAACGGAAAGGTTTGGGTATTATCCTTTCGGGAGGGTTTTCATTCACACCTCACCGACGTATTGTTCAAGATGAGATTGTATCGTCTCCGGGAGACACTCGCAATGCGAACGATCATAGCTATGACCCTTGTTGCCGCGTCCCTGTTGCTGGCCGCCGGACCGGCCCGGGCCCAGAACGCCACTGGGGATGCGCAGCGGCGCGACAATTACCTCGGCACGTTTCCGGACTCCGGGTCCATGGTCATCGAAAGCGGTCCCGGCCAGGACACCGTAATCCAGTCCCGGTCCACCACCGAGGACGAGAACCGCACGGAAGACCCGCCGCTCATCATTGTGCCGGAGATACGGCTTCCGGTGAAAGACTCCAAGCCCTAGGAGGTTTTTCGAGGTGCAACCCGCTCTACTGTGGAAGAAGCAGGACGAGGACGTAGTGCTGTGCCAGTTGTGCAGCCATTTCTGCCGCATCCCGCCGGACGAACGCGGCAAATGCGGCGTCCGCGTAAACCGGGGCGGCGAACTCTTTACCCTGGTGGCGGACCGTGTGGCCGCCGTTAACGTGGACCCCATCGAGAAGAAACCCCTCTACCACTTCTATCCCGGCACCACCAGCTTCTCCGTGGGCACCATGGGCTGCAACCTCGCCTGCTCCTTCTGCCAGAACTTCTCGCTTTCCTTCCCTCCCAAGCAGGGACGGGACGTGGAAGGCCAGCGGTTCCCCCCGGAGCAGATCGTGGATGCAGCCAAGCGTTCCGGGGCGCATTCCATCTCCTACACCTATTCCGAGCCCACCATCTTCTACGAACTGGTGCTGCCCACGGCCAGACTGGCCCACGAACGCGGCCTGAAGAACGTGCTCGTAACCAACGGCTTCATGAGTCCGCAGTGCCTGGACGGGCTCTGGCCGCACATCGACGCCGCCAACGTGGATCTCAAGGCCTTTTCCGAGGAGTTTTACGAAGACTATTGCGGCTCCAAGCTGGCGCCGGTGAAAAACAACCTGAAGCGCATTGCCGCGAGCGACTGGTGGCTGGAGATAACCACCCTGGTGATACCCAAGGCCAACGACAGCAGCGAGGAACTCACCCGGCTGGCCGCGTTCATCGCCAGCGAACTCGGGCCGGAAGTGCCCTGGCACATATCGCGATTCCACCCCACCTACAAGCTTACGGACCGCGACTCCACGCCCACGGAAACCCTGGAGATGGCTTACGATCTGGGCAAACAGGCCGGACTCCACTACGTGTACGTGGGCAATGTCCCCGGCCATCCCGGCAACAACACCTACTGTCCGGATTGCAACGCCGTGGCCATCCACCGCCAGGGTTTCCGCATCGTCCAGGCGGATCTCTCCAAATGCGAGTCGTGCGGCAGGCCCGTGCACGGCGTCGCCATGAACGCGCTCGAGGACAGGTACGCGGGATGATCATCGTCTACACGGGAGAAGGCAAGGGCAAGACCACGGCGGCCGTGGGCCAGGCAATCCGCGGCATTGGCGGTGGCTTTGCCGTGGCTTTTGCGCAGTTTCTCAAACGACCGGACGCAGCCGGCGAGCAGCGGTTTCTGGAAGTGGAGCTGGGCGATGATTTCCTGGCCGGAGGGCTCGGCTTCTACCGCGATGCCAAGGACTACGACAAACACCGCGATGCGGCGCTCAGGGTTCTGGAATGGGCGCAAGCGCGCCTCATGCCGCCCACGGCGGAGCAGGAAGGCACGGGATTGGCGCGCCGCAGGCCCGTGGACCTCATCGTGCTCGACGAGATACTCTACGCCCTGGGGTCGGAGCTTGTAACGCGCGAGGAAGTGGAGAGGCTGATCGGCCACGCCGGAACGATCGTGGAAAACCGCGGCAAACCGCCGCATATCGTGCTCACGGGCCGCGGCCTGCCGGACTGGCTGGCCGAACGCGCCGATCTGGTTACCGAGATGCGCGAGCTCAAGCACCCTGCCCGGGCGGGGCTACCAGCTCAGCACGGAGTGGAAATGTAGCGACCTCGAACCAGGCGCTCAGCGCTTCCTGCAGGCTCGATCCCCGAGCCTCCAGCTGGGCGAGGGTCACGGTTTCCTCCACCACGCCATCCCTGGCCATGACCACGGTGTTGCCGAACATGGCCACGTCCGCCGGGTCGTGGGTCACCAGCACCAGGGGCATGTCGAGATACTCGAGCACGCGCAGGACCTCCCGTCGCATGGCCATGCGCAGGGGCTCGTCCAGGGCGGAAAACGGCTCGTCGAGCAGCAGGAGACGCGGCCTGGTGACCAGCGCCCTGGCCAGGGCGGTT
>JBMCLC010000400.1:0-2920 GCA_048614715.1 Oceanidesulfovibrio sp. | reverse complement strand
GTATGATAATGATATGAAAGAATTCCACGGACCCCAATCCTGAGCCGGCTATTGGTGACCGGTCACACCAAGACCCTGGAACAACTCGATTTTTTCGAGAGAATGTGTTCCGTTTTTCGGCATGTCCGCGTGGTAACGACCGGCCCTTCTCGCCAGCGCCCGCCATCTGTGCAACGTTGGCATGTTTCGCCCTGGCCTGTTCAGCATATGTGGAATCAGATGCACCCGAACAATTAATTTAAGGAAGCGCATGCTGGAGACGTTCTTTCGCCGTTATCGGTTGCTTCTCGGCTCGCTGGCATGCGGACTGGGATTTTTTTTACTCGATACGGCCTTGGACTGGCTCGTATTCTACGAGGGCACGTTCCCCGATCTGCTCATTTTGGACGTGCCTCCCCACGAAATGTATATCCGCGGCGTCATCATGGCCATTTTCCTGGCCTTCGGCCTGTACGCCCACCGCCAGATCGCCGCCAATGAACAGCTCAACGCCCAACTCCGGCAGACCCTCGCGGACAAGGAAGCCCTGCTCAAGGAAGTCCACCACCGGATCAAGAACAATCTGGGGGTCATCCTCTCCCTCGTGGAGATGCAGCGCGAATCCGTGACCGACCCGAAAGCCCTGGAAACATTGAACCAGGTGCGGATGCGACTGGACGCCATCACGCTGATCCACAGGCAGATTTACTCACAGGAAACCTTCGCCGTCATTCGCCTGGACACTTATCTGGACAATTTGAGCCGGAGCCTGAGTTCCCTGTACAATCATGGTTCCAGCCACATCGAGTTCGTGCGAAATCTGGCCCCCGTGGAGGTGACGCCTCAATGCGCCGTGCCGTGCGGCCTCATAGCCAGCGAGCTCCTGGCCAATGTGTTCAAGCACGCCCATCCGGACGGCAGCCCCGGCGTTATGCAATTTCGGCTCACGGCGCTGGAGAAGGGCTTCGAACTGAGCGTCTGCGACGACGGAGTTGGCTTTCCCGAAGGCTTCAGCCTGGACCAGTCCAACCGCCTTGGACTCCAGTTGGTTAAAGGTCTGGCTCGTCAGCTTGACGGTTCCCTGGACTTGCAGAATAGTGGAGGAGCGTGTGTAACACTGCGTGTACGGAATCCATGACCAGCGAGGTACAACATGAGTGGTAAAAACGTAATGATTGTTGAGGATGAAGCCATTACCGCCTTGTACCTCGAACGAAACGTGACCAAGCTCGGCTACGACGTGTGCCATGTGACCGATACCGGCGAGGACGCCGTTTTGTACGCCAACGATCATACGATTGACTGCATCATCATGGATATCCGGCTCAAAGGCCCCATGGACGGCATCGATGCAGGACAAGCCATTAATCGCGGGATTCCGATCATTTATTACTCGGCATTCGTGGACAAGGAAACCATGACCCGGGTCAAGTCCACTCCCCATTACTCCATTATCGAAAAGCCCGCCTCTTTCGAACTCATTGCCCGCAGCCTGGAACGCGCCGTCAACTGACCATTATTCGTACTGGCGCAACGACGCCGGCTGAGGTATGGAACCCCTCTTTCCGCAACCCTCAGCCTTTCCATCGCCATGGCTCCACAAACCCGAGGCCTTCTGCTCGCCTGCGCTGGCGTGCTCGTCATATCTCCGGACACCCTGCTCGTCCGGCTCATGCACATCGATACCTGGCCTCTGTTGTTCTACAGGGGGCTGGGCATGGCCATCGGCATCGCCCTGTACACGCTGCTGCGAGGCCGCCGGAGCCTGGGGCGGCGTCTGCGCGCCCTCGGCCTGGTGGGCGTGGCCACGGCCGTCTGCTTCAGCACCGCGAACATGCTGTTCGTCAACGCCCTCATGCGCACCAGCGTGGCAAACACCCTGGCCATTATCTCCACGGCGCCCATCTGGGCGACCCTCCTCTCCGCCGTGGTGCTGCGCGAACGCCTGCCCGTGCGGACCTGGGCCGCCATGGTGCTCACGGCCTGCTGCATCATGGTCATCGTGAGCGGCGACCTGGGCGGCGCCGGCAGCCATCTGGAGGGCGACATCATCGCCCTGGTGCAGTCCGTGTTCATGGCTGCGGGATTCGTCCTCATCCGCAGCCGGCCCGACGTGGAGATGGTGCCCTGCATGATCCTCGGCGGCTCCATCACCGCCACGGTCTCCTTCATGGCCGCCGGCTCTCTGGCCGTGGCTGCGCCGGATATAAGCCTTCTCGTCCTGCTCGTCCTCGTGGTTCTGCCAGGATCGTTCCTTTGCCTGCTCAACGCCCCGCGCTACATCCCGGCGCCTGAGGTCAACATGATCATGCTCCTGGAGATGATCCTGGGCCCCGTGCTGGTCTGGTTCGCCGTGGGCGAAACGGTTTCTTCGGAAACGCTGATCGGCGGCGCGGGTCTGTTCGCCGTGCTGCTCGGCCACTCGCTTCTCGGCGTTCGGGCCAATGGAAAACGGCGCGCCATAGCCGTGCGTGTGGGCGAGGCGAGCATCAGTTCCGGCAAGTGATCCGGCGGCGGATTTCGTCTTCCCTCCCCCTTGCCAGACGCCGGAAAGTCCTTATAGTAGTGATTCGCGGATACAGTCGGCAGTCCATCCCTGCACGCGAAGCCGGCGCATGCAATCCGCGAGCGATCTTTGAATGGGGGCGCACTGGTTTCGACGGGGATGCGGAAGCAGGAGTTGCAGGTCGAGGCGCCGCTGGCCTCGTAAAAAAGCGGCACACTCTTAGTTGCCAACAACGACTACGATTACGCTCTGGCTGCGTAACTAACGCATCCACATTCCGGGAGCAGACGCCCGATACGCATCCGGAATGACACCCTTATCGGGCTGGTTCCCGCCGGCGTTCGCCACGGCGGGAGCGAGACACTCAGGCGAACTGGTCGTGGACGGAGCCTGTTCGTGGGCGCTGCCGCGACGAGACCAAATCGCGAACTACAC
>JBMCLC010000399.1:0-2926 GCA_048614715.1 Oceanidesulfovibrio sp. | reverse complement strand
GCTGAGCTATCCGCCCCGAAGAAGCAGCATATTTAAAGACCAAGACGGTCAATGTCAACACACTTTGTTCTTTTTTTTTCGATTGCCCACAACCCGCCGTCGCACCGGGAATTTATCCCGCACACCCCTCTGTTCGAAAGCGACGTCTCGCGAGGTTCCAGCGGCCAGGCCTGGCTTGCTCACACACGGTCAGCTGGCTCGACAATGCTCCTCCGCAGAAAACTCCACATATCATCCGTGCCGAGGTTCTCGGCCGGTACGAGCCTTTCGGGTTCTGAGCCTTTTGTCAGCCCACTACCGTTTTCGTAAGGTCCACGCGGTGCTTGCGCATGCGATTGAGCACGGTGCCCCGGTGCACTCCCAGCAGGCGCGCCGCCTCAGACTTGTTGCCCCCGGCGCGGCGCAATGCCTCCAATAACTCGGCTTTTTCAGCATCCGCCGTGTCCGCGGTCGCCGCGGAATACGGTACGGCTTCAGCGCCCGCACCGACGCCATTCCTCGCATACGCTCCCGGCGCCCGCTCCCCAAAACACTCCCGGCGCCCCGTGGTAACGTGCGTGGGCAGGTGCTCCACGCGGATAGCCTCGTCGCCTGCATGGGTCCGGGCGAACTCCAGGGCCGAACGCAGCTCGCGCACGTTGCCCGGCCAGTCGTAGGCGAGGATCAAGTTCATGGCCTCGGAATCAACGCCGGATTCATTGGGCAGACGGCTTTGTTGCAGAAAATGCTCGCAGAGCAGCGGGATGTCTTCCCTGCGTTCGCGCAACGGCGGGATGTGCACGGGCAGGACATTGATGCGGTAGAAGAAGTCTTCGCGGTACTCTCCGCGCGCAACCAGGCGTGACAGGTCCCGGTTCGTGGCGGCGATGAAGCGCACGTCCACGTCTATGGGTTTGTGCTCTCCAACCCGTTCGATGCGCCTGGTTTCCAGTACCCGCAACAGCTTCACCTGTATGGATTGCGGCACGTCGCCTATCTCGTCCAGGAACAGGTCGCCGCCGTGGGCCGCCTCGAAACGGCCCTGCCTGTGGCGGATGGCGCCGGTAAAGGCGCCCTTCACGTGGCCGAAAAGCTCGCTCTCGAAGAGGCCCTCGTTGATGGCCGCGCAGTTGAGCTGAATGTAGGGACCTTCGTGGCGCGGGCCAAGCTCGTGGAGGGCGTGCGCGGCGAGTTCCTTGCCCGTGCCGGACTCGCCGTAGATGATCACGGGCGCGTCGCTCTGAGCGGTGCGCTCCAGCGCGCGGAACAGCTTGATCATGGCCTGGGAGCGGCCAATGAGCCCATGGAAGCCGGCCGTGGCGGAGAGCTTCTGCGAGAGCTGACGGATGGTCTCGTCGCGCTGCTTGAGTTCGGAGATGTCGGTGAGGGTCTCCACCGCGCCGAGGACGTCTTCGCCGTTCATGAGCAGGGAGGCGTTCTTGAGCACCGGCACGCACCCGCCGTCCTTGCGGATGATGGTGCACTGCTTGCGCGACTCAAGGCCTGAGTCGAAAAGCCGGCACCAGTGGTCGCGGCCCTCCATGCGGGATATCTCGCACACGTCGCACCGCAGGATGGTGCATGGCCTGCCGAGCAGCTCGGCGCTGGTATAGCCCGTCAGCCGTTCCATGGCCGGGTTGGCCATACGGATCCGACCCTGGCGGTCGATGACCACAAGCCCCTCGGCGATGGTGTCGTAGAGCGTTCGCAAACACTCCTCGGAGCACCGGATATCGAAATTGTCATCAACTGGCATGGACCAACTATGCGCATTGTTTCGACACCTGTCTAGACAGGTGCTGTACCGATTCGACAGTATCTTGCGCACCATCGTGGCCCCCTGCAGTTTATAACTCATCATTTTAGCCTGTTACAAATCCGCAACACCGTGGCATGATATCTGCTGACCTAAATGCACGATACATGCAACACCGGAGGCCAGTCACTTTGCCGAAGATTACATCCACACTCACCCGGCGCTCGTTCATCCGGGGGATCGCCGGCCTGGGCGCGCTCACCGTCGCCCCCGCCATCTCCCGCGCCGGCGTGCGCAATGAACCTGAGGAAGAGCTCGCCACCCTGCTCGACCTCTCCAAGTGCATTGGCTGCGGCGCCTGCGTCATGGCCTGCCGCGACGCCAACTCCGAGCGCTATCCCGAACCGCAAAAGCCCTTCCCCGAGATGTTCCCATCCAGCGTGAAGGCCGCGGACTGGACGGACAAACGCGACGTGGACAATCGCCTGACCCCGTACAACTGGCTGTTCGTTGACCACGTCACCGTGACGCACGACGGCGAGGAGCATGAACTCAACATCCCCCGCCGCTGCATGCACTGCACAAACCCGCCCTGTGCCAACCTCTGTCCGTGGGGCGCGGCCGCCAAGAAGGACGACGGCGCAGTGATCATCGATCCCGACATCTGCCTGGGCGGTTCCAAGTGCAAGGCCGTGTGCCCGTGGGACATCCCCCAGCGGCAGACTGGCGTGGGCCTGTATCTGGACCTCTTGCCCCGCTTCGCCGGCAACGGCGTCATGTACAAGTGCGATCGCTGCCAGCCTCGCATTGCAGAGGGCATGCTGCCAGCGTGTATCGAGGCCTGCCCCATGGACGTGCAGCAGATAGGCCCACGCAGCGAAATCGCGGCCACGGCCAGGGCACTGGCCGCTGAGACGGGCGGCTATCTCTACGGGCTAGAGGAAAACGGCGGCACGAACACCATGTACGTTTCGCCCGTTCCCTTCGAAACACTCGAAGCGGCGCGTGAAAAAGGCGAGGGCGCGGACCATGGCCGACCGCACCTGCAGGTCGTGGGCTCGCCGTTCGAGAAAGAAGACATGTTCGCCGCCGCCGTGTTCACCGCCCCCATCGCGGGCCTCGCCGCCGGCGCGCTCAAGCTGTTCCGCGGCGCGCGGAAACACGACGAGGAGGATTCCTGATGCGCGCGAA
>JBMCLC010000398.1:0-2931 GCA_048614715.1 Oceanidesulfovibrio sp. | reverse complement strand
TGAGGGCCAAGCCACCCCCCGCGCCAAGCTGGTGCGCCTGCTCAAGGCTTGGGGGGGCGTCCCGGCCAAGGACGTTATTCTGGTCACCACCGAGTTTCATTCGATTCTTGCCGATCTGCCCCGACCGTCCGGCAAGCGCCTCACGCCCGAAGGGGAGCAGATGCTCCTGGCCGCGGGCCGGTTCGAAATCGCCAGCTATCTGGACTATCCGGCCGAGGAGGCCATGCTCGCCATCCTGCGCCTGCCCGAGACCGAGGAGGCCGAGGTCTTTGCCGACGCGGGCGAACCCGCGCGGTTCCCGGCCCTGCTCTTCGCCCTGAACGGACGATCCTACCAGCAGCTCAAGGCCTTGTGCGCGGCGCTGAAAATGCGCCTGCGGGGCGTGGCGCCGGAAGAGAGCTTCGCCTTCGCCAGCCAGGGCGACTCCTGCCCCATGTTCAAGGGCTGCCTGCTCGACGACGGGCTGGAGGACGCCGAGGTCTCCGTGCTGATGAACATGCTGGACAGCCACGGCATGGGCGCGCTGCTGGTGAACGGCAAGGCCGCGGCCTTCGCGCGCTACGATTTTGGAGGCGAAGAGGACACCGCCGAGGGCGTCGCCGCCCTGACCGACGAGCTCGGGCGGCTGCTGCCACCCGGCCTGGACCGGCCGCCTTCCGGCATCCTCGTGGGGGGCAAGCGAGTGGAAGAAGAGACGGCCGAGGCGCTGGCTCCGGCCTCTCTTCCCGCGCCCCTGCGCATCTGGGACGCCGCATCGGATCTCGACGTGGAGTGCCCCGGCCCCTTGCCCCGGCGGTACATGGCCGAACTGGGCGCGGCCGCGCAGTACGTCTCCAGGTCCGAGCATCTCATCGTGGACGACCACATACCGATCAAGACGCGCGTCGTCCGCCATCCGCTGTCCGGCCCGATATTGACCCTCGTTGTCTTCGGCCTGCTCGTTTTCGTGGACTACGAGTTCAAGAAGCACAAGGTCGTCGCCCTGGAAACCACCATAGCCGCGCTCCAGGAGGATAAGACCGCCCTGGAGGAGAAAGCCAAGAGCGGCAGCGGCATGATGGAGCAGTACGAGTCGCTCAAGGACGAGAAAAACGAGCTGGAGCGTGAGATCGAATTGCTCACCCAGGGTTTGCGCAACCGCGAGGTCCTGCAGTGCGCGCTTTTTGCCGGGCTGGCCAGCCGCACTCCGCTGCAGATCCAGCTGCGCCGCGTCTCCCAGTTTTCCGAATCTGCCTGGCGCGTGGAGGGCGCCGCCCTCAGGTACACGGACATCACCACCTTCGTGGTCGATCTCAAGGCGCTGCCCATGGTGGAGCAGTGCCGGCTGGAATCGAGCAGCGAGCAGCCGGCCAAGGACGGCGCCATCTCCACCACCTACACATTCACCCTTCGTCTCCGGTTGAGGAAGGTCTGATGCGAAAACTGAGCACGCTCGAGCGTTGGGGGGCCGTGACCCTTGTTATCGTGGGCGCGGCCTACGCGTACCTTGAATTGCTCCGGGAGCCCCAGGGCACGGCCTATGCGGATCTAGTCAAGAAGAACAACGGGCTGGTGAAGTCCATCGAATCGCTCAAGGAGCAGCCCCAGTCGCCCCAGGGCATCGAGAAATCGGCGAGCAAGCTGCGTGGGGAGCTGGCCGAGCTGCGCGAGAAGCTGGAGGCGTTGCGCGCCGAGCTGCTGACCCCATCGGCCATGCTCGAGGAGACGGTGATGCGGATCAGCGAGTCCGCGGCCAACAACGGCCTGCGGGTGGCCGAGCTGTCGCCGTTGGAGAACGAGAAGTTCTCGCTCTTTTCGCCCCTTGAATCGGAGCAGAAGCTTTTGGAGCGCAGCCTGTACAGGATGAAGCTATCCGGGGGCCTGCTCTCCTTCTACGACTTTTTGTCCGAGCTTTCGAACATGCCCGCCATCATCACGGTCTCGCACATAACCATTACAAGCAACGAGGAGCACGGGAACATCGATGTCGATCTTGTCCTATTCATCTAGTATGTGCGCCCTCCTGGCGGCCGGCGTCATGGTGCTGGCCGTGTCCTGTCCCTATGCGGGGGCCGAAGAAGACTACGCGGAGGTCCCCGCGGAAATCGTTGCCGTGCGGGCCTTTCTGGACGAGTTCGAAGGCGCCCAGCGGCGCGATCCCTTCAAACCCTTCCAGCTTCAGAAGAACGTCGCCAGGACCAGGGAGCCTGAACGGACTTCGCTGAGCGCCACCCTGGAAAGCATCGTGTTCAACGGCTCCATGCCGGACGGCTTCGCTCAGAACCTGTCGCGGATGCCGCGGATCAGAATCACGGGGCTGATGAAGGTCGACGGCAATATGGCTGCGTGCGCCGAGGTGGAGAATCTGGGCTCGCGCATCCTGCACCCGGGGGACCGCATCGTGCTCGAGGAAAGCGCCAAGGACGATGACCGCGCCAAGTGGTTCATCGTGCGCAGCATCGACGACCACGGCATGCTCATCGAGCTGGACGACAAGCAGAAAATCCGCGGGAAGTTTTTTTAGCATGGCAGGAAACAGACACGCACCACGCCCGGCCGGAGCCATGCTTTGCGTCTTGCTCGCGCTCGCACTGGCGGTCATGCCGGCTGTTCCCTCGGCCCTGGCACAGGATGTCGCCGAGCCCCCGGAGCGGAATGAATCGGCGAACCAGACTGGAGAACTTGAGGAGCCTTCAGAGGAAGACGCCGCCATGAGCCGGACCGAAACCACGAGGCCCATACGCATGCCGACCTACTCGAGCTCGAAGCAGGGCGTCATCGACGTGTTCGATTTCCGCAACACGCCCCTGCGCGACGTGTTGCAGGTGCTCTCCCAGCTCACGGGGCGCAACGTGGTGGCCACGCCGGAAATCCAGGAGCTGCCCATCTCAATATACCTGCGCGAGGTCAAGCCAATGCTCGCGCTGGAGGTCCTGGCCAAAAACTACAACC
>JBMCLC010000397.1:0-2934 GCA_048614715.1 Oceanidesulfovibrio sp. | reverse complement strand
AATATGATGCGTAACGCCCCTCCTTCGGTAACACGGCACGAGACACATTCATGAATCTGCAAAAAAAGTACAACTTGAATTCGAAAATGCTATTATACTCATCGCAATAGTGGACACTATTCCCAAGATGGATATTCCTGCATCTCTCTTTGAATACGTCTTGAGCTTGCCTGTATTGGATGATATCAATAAATTTATGGTGATCTTAATCCCTTTCTCCGACAACCCACTCCCCTGTTACTTCTATCAACCATCTCAGAATATTGATTCCGCCTGGCGCGCCAACAATTTCTGTGGATGCGCCGTGGACGATAGCTACGATTATAGACTTTTCGTATTGTTTTCAATTGCATACCGGAGCACGATGCTATTTCGACAGCACTCAATCGGATCGGTGGCCGCATGAATCTTCATGCCAACATCCCTGATAAACCACGCCAGCGGCTGCACCTGCCGCAAGTGTTGCTCGGACGGGAAGAGGAGATGGCCTTTCTGCTGGAGGCGTTTGAGCAGACGAGCAGAGGACAGGGGCATGTCCTTCTCGTTCCCGGCCACTCCGGTGTGGGCAAGACGGCGCTCGTGATCGAAGCGTCCACGTCCTTCCGCGAACGCAACAGTCTGTTCTGCCAGGGCAAGTTCAACCAATATCAGCGCGGCGTGCCCTATTTCGCCATCCGTCAGGCGCTCGCGGAGCTGTGCGACAGCATCCTGAAGAAGGAGCAGCCGCAGCAGGAGCACATGCGCGCGGAAGTGTTGGAGGCCATCGGCGAGCAGGGGCAATTGCTCATAGACCTGGTGCCCGCGTTCGAGTCGTTCCTCGGCGAACAGCCACCCGTGGCGGAAATCAACCCCCTGGAGGCGCGCTACCGCTTCGCCAACCTCATCCGCAATTTCCTGCGCGTACTCAGCCGGCCGGAAAACCCCATCGTCATTTTCATAGACGACTGGCAGTGGGCGGACACAGCCTCCCTCGACCTGCTTACTCAACTGGAGATAGGCGACTCCCTGCGCTATTTCCTGCTCCTCGCCGCCTACCGCGACAACGAGGTCGATTCCACGCACCCGTTCATGATCACGCTGAACGACCTGACGCGGCAAGGCGTGCCGCAATCGACCCTGGAGGTCCGCAATCTCGAACTGGAGGACGTCTCCGCGTTCATAGCCGACGCCTTTGTCCCGGCGGTGTCCGGCCAGGACGATCTCGCCCGGGTCGTCCACGCCCATACACGCGGAAATCCTTTCTTCATGCGGGCTTTTCTGAGCTTCATCCACGACTACGGACTTATAAGGTACGAAACCGACGCCGCGGTCTGGGCATGGCGCGAGCAGGACTTTTCCGAAACCCGTCTGCCCGACGACGTGGTCGACCTGTTCGCCAGGATGTTCAGCCTGCTGCCGTCCAGAAAACGAGACATCCTGGCCCGCGCCGCCTGCCTGGGCAACCGCTTCGACCTCGAGCTGCTGGCCATCGTCAACCAGACGAGTCCAGAGCTGTGCCTGGAACTGTTGCGCGACGAACTGGAGCAGGGCCTGCTCGTTCCCACCCGGCCGCTCGCCCAGGACGGCTATGGCGGGTTCGGGGAAATCATGTTCGTCCACGACCGCGTGCAGCAGGCCGCACACAGCCTCGTTGGCGCGGGCATGATGCCCCAGGTCAAGC
The DNA here is from genome assembly GCA_048614715.1 of Oceanidesulfovibrio sp. GTDB lineage: Bacteria > Desulfobacterota > Desulfovibrionia > Desulfovibrionales > Desulfovibrionaceae > Oceanidesulfovibrio. The sequence continues at coordinate 1,274 of JBMCLC010000397.1, read as the reverse complement.
TCTACATCGGCCGGCTGCTGCTCGAAAAACTCGATCCCGAGGTCCTCCACGATCGCATTTTCGAGGTGGCGGAACACCTGAACGCCGGCATGGGGCTTATCTCCGACACCGACGAAAAAATAGCGCTGGTGCGGCTGAACATGGACGCCGCCCGAAAAGCAAAGACAGCCATCGCCTACGACTCGGCCCTGCAGTTCCACCGCGCCGCCGGCAGTTTCTACAAGACCCCCGATTTCGCCAATTTCATGTGGCGCGCCAAGAACCTCCTGTCCCTGGCCCTGTTCCAGGAGTGGTCGGGAAGCGAATTCCTGGAAGGCGACAAGGAAACCGCCGAACAGCTCATCCGCACCGCAGTGGCCCATGCGACGTCAGCCGTGGACAAGGCCGAAGCCCTGAACACGCTCATCGTGCAGTACACGCTGCAGTCCAGATACAGCGCGGCCATCGCGGCGGGCCGGGAAGGCCTGGCGCTGCTCGGCATAACCCTGCCTGACGAGGACTACGAGACAGAGCGCGACAGAGAGATCACCGCGGTTCTCCAGGGTCTTCAGCAGCGCTCCGTGGCATCCCTATTCAACTTGCCGGAGATGTCCGATACGCAGATGCGCACCGCCGCCAAGCTGCTCATCACCATGGGCCCTCCCTGCTACAGATCGCACCAGCGGCTCTGGTCCGTGATCGTGCCCAAGGTGGTCAACCTCACCCTGAGCCACGGCAACCTTCCGCAAATCGGCTACAGCCACACGGCTTTCGCCGGGCTGCTCATCTGGGTGCGCAACGATTTCCAGACCGCCCGGGAATTCACCGACCTGGCCGAACAGCTCATGACGCACACCTTCCATTCGCCGCCGGACCTCAGCGTGTTCTATCTGATGATCGGCAGTTCGGCGCGCTTCTGGTTCAACCACCTCGTCCAAAGCAGCCAAGATTACGACAAAGCCTACGACATCGGCCTGCGGTCCGGAAATCTACAGTACGCCGCCTACGCGTTCGGCCACAACATGTACTGCAACTACTACCGCGGCGTGGCGCTCGAAACGCTCATCCAGGAGTCCAGGCAATCGCTCAAATTCAGCCGTACCCGCTTGAACCAGTGGGCCATCGACCTTCTTGAGGGCGGCATACGCATCTTCAGTGAGCTGTCCTCACGAAAGGACGCGGAACCCGACCCCGACTGGAACGAAGCCGAATTCCTGCACAACGTCGATTCCCGCCAGAACATCCAGGTCACATGCATCTACAAGGTGCTGCGGACCTCGTACCACCTGATCATG
>JBMCLC010000396.1:0-2938 GCA_048614715.1 Oceanidesulfovibrio sp. | reverse complement strand
CCTTGTCGTCGTGGGTGGCCTCGCCGAAGAACCAGCCGTTGAAGGTGTTGTTGTCGTGCGTGCCGGTGTAGATGATGGAGTTTTCCTCCACCACGTGCGGAATGTACGGCGACACCGCGATGTTGTCGCCAAAGGCGAAGAGCAGCACCTTCATGCCCGGGAAGTCGAAGCGGTCCTTGAGCTCGCGGACGTCGGCCGTGATCAGGCCGAGGTCTTCGGCGATGATGGGCACGCAGTCCAGGGCCTTGATGAGCGTGGAGAACAGCTCCTCTCCCGGAGCCTCCACCCATGAGCCGTTCTGGGCGGTCTCCTCGCCGGCCGCCACCTCCCAGTAGGCGGCGAAACCACGAAAATGGTCGAGCCGGACCGAGTCCGTATGCTGCAGGGTGCGGGAGATGCGGCGTATCCACCAGTCAAAGCCCTGCTCCTGGTGGCGCGGCCAGTCGTAGATGGGGTTGCCCCATAGCTGGCCCGTGGCGCTGAAGAAATCCGGAGGCACGCCGGCCACCACGTAGGGTTGCCTCTGCTCGTCGAGCTTGAACAGGCTGGCGTTGGCCCAGACATCCGCGGAATCATAGGATACGTATATGGGCATGTCGCCCACGATGCGTACCCCTTTCTGGTTGGCGTACTGCTTGAGCGCGCGCCACTGGCTGTCGAACAGGTACTGCACGAACCGTTCATACTGGAGGTGGCGCGCGGAGCCGGCTTCCCAGTCGTGCAGCGCCTTGGGGTGGCGATCCCGATATTCGGCCGGCCAGGTGGACCAGACCGCGCCGCCGAAGTGTTCCTTCAGGCTCACGAAAAGGACATAGTCATCCAGCCAGTGCTTTTCCCGGGCGCAGAAATCCTGGAACCCCTCATGGTCGTCCAGCCCGTTGGCCACGGCGTCGAAGGCCCGATGCAGCAATTCGAGCTTATGTCTCTGGACGCTTTCGTAGTCCGTGCGGGTGGGGTTCTCCTCCAACACGCGGCCCAGCTCGGAAGGCGGCAGAATGCCCGCAGCGGCAATCTCGTCCGGACTGATGAGCAACGGATTGCCGGCAAAGGCGGAAAAGGAGGAGTACGGCGAGTTGCCAATGGCCGTGGACGTGGGCCCCAATGGCAGGATCTGCCAGTAGCGCTGCCTGGCCTTGACGAGCAAGTCCACAAAAGCGCGCGCCTTGGGGCCGGCGTCGCCAATGCCGTATCCCGAGGGCAGGGAGCTCACATGGAGCAGGATGCCACTTCCCCTCAACTTCATGGGCACGATCTCCTCGATGCTACCAGATTCGCAAGGGCGCATCGTTCAGGGTTTTCGTTCAAGTAGGCTATCATACCCCGAGAAACGGGGAGGCGGTCAAGGATGAAGAGTGAACCATCATACTCTTTTCATGAAACAGGGAATAGTATATTTACGGACCCTGGCATTGTATGGTTTTTGAACGTCAGGAGCTGTAATGAGCATGCTTGTCATTGGAGTCGGCGGCATAGGCCTGGCCAACGGGGACCACGAGGGGGTCAAGACCTTTGCCTTGGGATCGTGCGTGGCCGTCATGCTGCACGACCCCGCGGGCGGCTTCGTGGGCATGGTGCACGTGGCGCTGCCGGATTCCTCCACGAACCGTTCTCGGGCCAGCGCGCTTCCGGGCTACTTCGCGGACACGGGAATCAACGAACTGCTGAAGCAGACCGCACAAATGCGCGGGGGCAAGCGGCCCAACAGCCTGATGGTCAAGCTCGTGGGCGGGGCCAGCATCATCAAGTCCAGTGCGAACTTCAATATTGGCAAACGCAACTCGGAAGCCGTGATGAAGCATCTTTCCGAAAGGGGCTTGCGAATTGCCGCTGCCGACCTGGGGGGGCATCTGAGCAGGACCGTGAGCATCGAACAAGGTTCCGGGCGGGTCGAGGTGACCTCGCCCGGGCGTCCGACCTGGGAGCTTTGAAACAGCAGAGGGTCGAGCGCGACCCGATCCACTGGAGTATCGAGAACAAAATGGATCTCAAGCAAATCGTCCAGGCGATCAAGAGCCTGTCGCCTCTGTCCCCGTCGGCCGCCGAGCTGTTGCAGATGATGCGGGACGAGGATGCGGGCTTCGACGAAGTCACGCGCATTGTGACGCATGACGGCGCGCTTACCGCCAACGTGCTCAAGGTGGTCAACTCCCCGGCTTTCGGTCTGGGCCATCGCGTCAGCTCGGTCGACCGCGCGGTCTCTTTCCTTGGGGAGAAGATGGTCACGGGAATAGCCATCGCCTCCTGCGCTCCGGAGGTCTACAACAGCGAGCTGGAAGGGTACGCCGCCCAGCGCGGCCAGTTGTGGCAGCACAGTCTGCTCACGGCCATAGCAAGCAGGACGATATCTTCGTATTGCCGGGAAGATCTGCGGCCAGAAGAAGCATTCACCGCGGGCATCCTGCACGATATCGGCAAGTCCGTGCTCTCCCAGTATCTTGCCGACGAAACGGTCAACCTGATGCAGGCGATAGAAACCAACGCGGTCCAGGATTTTATCGACGCCGAACGGCTTGCCCTGGAAACGGATCACGGTGAGGCCGGATGGGTGCTCGGCATGCACTGGAGACTTCCGGACGACCTGCTCGCCGCCATCCGCCACCACCACGCGCCGGCAAACACGCCGGAGAAGTACAAGTCGCTTGTCTACTGCGTGCACCTGGGCGACGTGATGGCGCAGATGCACGGGGTGGGAACAGGCGCGGACACTCTGCAGTACGAGCTGGACTCACAAATCAGCGACTATTTCGACATCGACGAGGAAGCGTTCCAGTCCATGTTCATGGACGTGGGACTGGAGTTCGACAAGTCCCGGGCCATGTTTTTCTGACCGCACCGTTCATGTGTTCGCCGGCCGCCCTGCGGATGTGTCCTGCTGGGCTGCGGGCCGAAACTGAGCGTACCCCCTGCCTACCCCGCCGATGAAACGCTACCGCGCCGG
>JBMCLC010000395.1:0-2941 GCA_048614715.1 Oceanidesulfovibrio sp. | reverse complement strand
GGCCAGGAAGCGCCCCGCCGTGGCCTGGAATGTCAGGCACTGCCTCTACGGCCTGCGTCTCGAAAAGCCGATGACGCGCCAGGTGATTCGCGGCAACAGGCTGTTTTCCAAATCCGCGGACACGATCGTCTACAATAGCCGCGTGTCCCGCCAGCACCATGAGGCCTTCGGCTTCTCGTCCGCATGTGGACGGGTCATACCGAACGGTTTTGCAACGGATGCGTTCATTCCGTCTCCTGAAACACGACAGGCAATCCGCTTGCAATTGAGAGTGCCGGCCGATGCATTGGTGGTGGGGCATGTGGCGCGATTGCATCCCATGAAGGACCATCCGGGGTTTGTGCGCGCGGCCGTACATGTAGCCGAGAAGCACCCGGCCACGCATTTTCTGATGCTCGGCCGGAATGTGCGTGAGGACGCCCCGGAGCTGGCCGGAATCGTGCCGGACCCGCTGCGCCATCGATTCCATATGCTGGGAGAACGCAATGACGTCCATGAACTCATGCAGGCCATGGACGTGTCGTGCTTGAGCAGCGCCTGGGGAGAGGGGTTCCCCAATGTGCTGGGCGAGGCCATGTCCCTGGGCGTCCCTTGCGTGGCGACCGATGTGGGCGACAGCGCGGATATTGTGGGGGAAACCGGGCGGATCGTTCCCCCGCGCGACGAACAGGCCCTGGCCTGCGGAATCATGGAACTGCTGGAGCTGCCGGCAAAGACACGCCGTGATTTGGGCCGGCAGGCGCGTGAACGTGTTGAGGCACGGTACGCACTGCCGCGCATAGTTGCAGAGTACGCGCGGCTCTACGAAGAACTCGCCACCGGAAGAACGGTTCGCCCGGCATGAAAAGCAACGCTCCGCGTGACGCATTGCCCCCGGATGGATGGGCGCGTACAGATGGTGGCGATAACGAGAGCGTCTGCGCACATGGCAGGCCACTACAGTTCTCGCGGGCCGAACGTGCGTATTGTGTGGAGCGCATGGGGCGGATAAACGATCAGGAACTGAGCTGATGTGTGGTATTACAGGATATTGGGGCGGTTCGCGGCATGCGCCGGCCATCGCCGAGGAAATGGCCCGTCGCATAGCCACCCGCGGACCGGACGATGCGGGGACTTGGGGCGATGACATGGCGGGGCTTGTGCTCGCACATCGACGCCTGTCCATTCTCGATCTTTCGCCGGCGGGACACCAGCCCATGGTGTCGCCATGCGGACGCTTCGTATTGGTGTTCAATGGCGAAATATACAACCATGTCCAGCTGCGCCGCGAACTGGAAGACGAGGGCGGCGGATTCGCCTGGAAGGGACATTCCGACACGGAGACGTTGCTGGCTGGACTGCGTTACTGGGGTGTGGAGCGCACGCTGCAGAAGCTCAACGGCATGTTCGCCTTTGCCGTGTGGAATTCTGTAGAGCGCCAGTTGTATCTGGCGCGGGACCGCATGGGTGAGAAACCACTGTACTATGGATGCAATCATGGAGTTTTCCTCTTCGGCTCCGAACTCAAGGCGCTGACAGCGTACCCTGGCTGGGAAGGCGCGGTCAACAGGGATGCCCTTACATTGTACCTGCGGCACAACTACGTGCCATCGCCATGGTCCATCTACGAGGGCATAGCCAAGCTGCCTGCGGCGCATTTCGTGGTTGTCCGTGATGCTGGCCGAACTGTTTCCGAGCCGCAATGCTACTGGAGTCTTGGAGAAGTGGCCGAGCAGGGTGTCGCTTCGCCCAGGATGGATGCGGAGGAATATATCGAGGGGCTCGACGCCATCCTTCACGATGCGGTCGGATTGCGGCGGTTGGCGGACGTGCCGCTCGGGGCGTTTCTCTCCGGCGGCTATGATTCCAGCACCATCGTGGCCGTGATACAGGCGCAGAGCAGCACCCCGGTGAAAACGTTTTCCATTGGTTTTCACGAGGATGCCTACAACGAGGCGCAACACGCCAAGGCGGTGGCGGAACACCTCGGGACCGACCATACAGAGTTGTACGTGAGTCCCGAGGAGGCCATGGCCGTCATCCCGAGCCTTCCTACCATTTATGACGAGCCTTTTTCAGACTCCTCGCAGGTCCCCACGTTCCTGGTGTGCCAGCTCGCGCGACGGCATGTGACTGTCAGCCTCTCGGGCGACGGGGGCGATGAACTTTTTTTCGGTTACGGCAGGTATTTCAAGACGGAGCAGATTTGGGGGAAGCTCAGGCGCATGCCGCCATGGTTTCGGAAAGCGGCCGGTCAGGTCATGGGCCGCGCGTCAGGCCCGCGCCTGGACGCACTCGCAAAAATCGTGACCCGCAAGCTGGGCGTCAATGTGAACCACGTGGCCGACCGTCTGCCCAAGCTCGCGGAACTCGTCGGCCTGCCCAATACGGAGGCGCTGTACTTCGCCTTGTTTTCCCACTTCAAGCACCCGGACAGGATTGTCCTCGGCGGCGCCGAGCCGGAGAGCATCATGAACCGTCCGGACCGGCTTCCGGAGCTTCCCTCCATCCGCGAGCGCATGATGTACCTGGATATGATGACCTATCTCCCGGAGAACATCCTGACCAAGGTGGACCGTGCGAGCATGGCCGTCAGCCTGGAGGCTCGCGTGCCGCTTCTGGACCACCGGCTCGTGGAATATGCCTGGCGCGTTCCCACGGATTTGAAATACAGGGATGGCGGCGGGAAATGGCTGCTGAAGCAGGTGCTGAAGAAGTATGTGCCGGGCAGCCTGGTGGATCGTCCCAAGATGGGGTTCGGCGTACCCATAGAGCACTGGCTGCGCGGACCGCTGCGGGACTGGGCGGAAGAATTGCTGGCCGAGAAACGCTTGCGCGAGGAGGGATACTTCGAACCACACCCCATCCGCAGGCTTTGGGCCGAGCATCTTTCCGGAGAACGTCGCTGGCACTACTACCTCTGGGACGTCCTGATGTTTCAGGCCTGGCTGGAGAAGACATC
>JBMCLC010000394.1:0-2944 GCA_048614715.1 Oceanidesulfovibrio sp. | reverse complement strand
GTGCTCCAGCCGCGCCTTTTCCTCGAGCACGATCTGCTTGAACCGCTTCTGGTCGCTGAAATCCGGCTCGGCGAGAATCTCCCGTAGGATGTCCGCGAGATGCCCTGCCTTGTCCTCGGTTGCCTTTCCGCGCAGCAGGAACCACGCCGTGGGCCGCCCGGTATTCCGGATGGTGGCGGTGAAGGAGCCCGGATCGATGCCGCCTGTGCGCGAGGCGATCTGCATGCCGAGATCCACGAAGTCGCGGCGCTGGGTTCCCATTTCCAGAAGGGCGCGGCCAAATAAGGTGACGAAGGGCACATACTCGTCCGGCATGGCGAGCAGGTCGAAGGCAAGGTCGAGGTAGACGATGCCCCTGGCGTCCAGCTCGTGCTCCAGAATGGCGGCCCCGGCGTGTGATTTCTCCACCATGGGTATGGTGCGGCTTTCCCTGTCCAGGTCCTCGAGCTGCAGGCGGGGTATGGTGGCAAGCGCTTCCGGCGAGTCCGGCGCTTCCTGAAGACGCTCCAGCTCCTCGGCCTCCTGCACGATGCGCTCCATGCCCTCCTCGCCCACACGTTGTTGCACTGCTTCCAGCTCCGCGGCCTCCTCGGCCTGGCGTTTGGCGCCCAGCTCCTTGTCCGGCAGCAGCGTTATCCGGGTACGGTGGGGATTTTCCAGAAAATGGGTGCGGATCACGTTTTCGAACACGGGCTCGCCCGCGTCTAGACGCTTCTTGAGGGAAGCAAGGTCGTCCTCGAACGCCAAGGTCTCCACCGGGTCCTTGTCGTACAGCCAGCCGGAGAGGGTCCGCACCATGAGGTACAGGCCGCGCGGGAAACTGCCGGTGTTCTGTTCGCGCAGCTCGAACTCCACGGAGTTGTAGGCTGCCTCCACGGCGTTTTTCGGCGCGCCGTTTTCCACGATGTCCTTGAGCACTCCTTCGATAATGGCCTGAACGGCGTCGGCCTTGTCCTGATCCACGCCCTTGAGGCCGGTGGAGAAGTACATCTGCCTGAGGTCCGCCTCCAGCCCCACGCCGGCCAGGTCGTCGCCCAGACCTGACTCGATGAGCGCCTTGCGTAACGGCGACGCCGGCAAACCTATGAGCATGTGCTCAAGCATGTTGAACGTCAGGTTGATCTCGCCAGCCCTCTTCCCTTCCGGAAAGGTCTCCGGCAACAGCCAGTTCACCGTGACCATGGACTTGGAGTCGGAGTCCGAGCCGGCGGCGTAGTATTTCACGATATCACGTGGCTCGCTGAACTTCGGCTGCAGCGGAACCTCGGAGCCGGGCTCGATGGTCTCGAACTCCTCGATGAATTCGGCGGCCTTGGCCAGGCGGTCCTCTTCGGGATCATCCCCGTAGGCATAGAACCACGCATTGGAAGGATGGTAGTAGGTGCGGTGGAAATCCATGAACTGCTCGAAGGTGAGCTGCGGGATGACGCGGGGGTCGCCGCCGGAGTCGAGACCGTAGGTCATGTCCGGGAACAGCGAGTGCTGGGAGTACTCGTGCAGCAGACTGTCCGGAGATGAGTACGCGCCGCGCATCTCGTTGTAGACCACGCCCTTGTAAGAGAGCGGACCCTCGGCGGACTCGGCTTCGAAGTGCCAGCCCTCCTGCTTGAATATCGCCTCCGTGAGCCGCGGAAAAAACACGGCGTCCAGGTACACGTCCATGAGGTTGTAGAAGTCGCGCAGGTTGGTGGAGGCCACGGGGTAGCAGGTCTTGTCCGGGAAGGTGAAGGCGTTGAGGAAGGTCTTCATGGAGCCCTTGAGCAGTTCCACGAATGGTTCCTTGATGGGGTACTTGCGCGACCCGCAGAGCACCGAATGCTCCAGGATGTGCGCCACGCCGGTGGAATCCGACGGCGGAGTGCGAAAGCTCACGCCGAAGACCTTGTTCTCGTCCTCGTTGGTGAGCGAAAGATAGCGCGCGCCGGTGCGTTCGTGGTGGAACAACCGGACGCGCGAGCGGATTTCGGGCAGCTCCCGCTCCTGGACAAGGACGAAGCCGTGGACGTGGACACCAGACATGTTTCCTCCTATAACTCTATAGACGGCAAAGCTTTTTTATTTGGTTCGATACACGCGCCCCGGCACGGGGCGATGTCGTGAAGGAGCGACTATACATGAGTGTACCCGTGAATAAAACCGTGATCCTGACGGGGGCCTCCCGAGGCATTGGCCGCGCCGTGGCCCATGCGCTTTCCGCGCAAGGGGTTCGCCTGGTGATCAATTCCCGCGGAGAAGAGACTCTGCGCGAGACAGCCGAGGGCTGCTCCGGCGCCGAGGTCCGTCTTGTGGCGGGGGACGCATCCTCTGCAGAAGTGACGCGGAACATGGTGGACGAAGCGCGGGCCATGGGCGACTTCGCCGGATTCATCCACGCCGCCGGCGTGCTCAACCCGGGTCCACTGCTCTGGGAAATCGAGGAAAACGCTTTCCGGGAAATTCTGGACGCCAGCCTGACGGCCGCCTATCAGCTGGTGCGGCACTCTGTTCCCGTGCTCGAGGAATCCGTGCGCGCTGGCGGCGAACGAGGCATCGCCGTGTTTTTCGGGTCCGGCGCGTCAGAGATCGCCCAGCCCGGCATAGCCGCTTACTGCATCGCCAAGGCCGCCGAGGAGCACCTGATGCGCCAGCTCGCTACGGAGAGCGAGGCCCTCCACACTTTCGCCTATCGGCCCGGCGTGGTGGAAACGCGCATGCAGGAGCAGGCTCGCAACGCCGAGGGCGGCGCCGCGCCCACCCTGCGCCGTACCTTCCGCGGCTGGAAGGAGCAAGGCAGGCTCATCGAGCCCGAGGAATCCGCACGCGGCTTGCTGAAATTCCTGGAAAACGCCGCCGCATTGCACGGCCGCTCCATCCGCATCGGCGAGGCGGTGTAGCGCTTCTGTGCCGCGCCGCTGCCAGCGGCGGGTGTTTGCTAAATCCATGGGTGGTGCTATGGTGCGCACGT
>JBMCLC010000393.1:0-2952 GCA_048614715.1 Oceanidesulfovibrio sp. | reverse complement strand
AACTCCAACCACCCCGAAGTCTACCTCATCGTCCTGCTCATCGACGAGCGGCCCGAGGAAGTCACGGATATGGAACGCACCGTGAACGCCGAGGTGGTCAGCTCCACATTCGACGAACCGCCACAGCGCCACGTCCAGGTGGTGGAGATGGTACTGGAAAAGGCCAAGCGCCTGGTGGAGCGTAAACGCGACGTGGTCATCCTGCTGGACTCCATCACCCGGCTCGGACGCGCCTACAACGCCGTGGCGCCGTCCTCCGGCCGCGTGCTCTCCGGCGGTCTGGACGCCAACGCCCTGCAGAAGCCCAAGCGCTTCTTCGGCGCCGCCCGCAACATCGAGGAAGGCGGCAGCCTGACCATCATCGCCACCGCACTCATCGACACCGGCTCGCGCATGGACGAGGTCATTTTCGAGGAGTTCAAGGGCACCGGCAACATGGAGATTTATCTGGACCGCCACCTCTCCGAGAAACGCGTCTACCCCGCCATCGACATCAACCGCTCCGGAACGCGCAAGGAAGAGCTGCTGCTTTCCGACGACGTGCTCAACCGCGTCTGGATCCTGCGCAAGGTGCTGGCTCCCATGTCCTCCATCGATTCCATGGAGTTCCTCCTGGACAAGATGCGCGGCACCAAGAGCAACCGCGAGTTTCTCGATATCATGAACAAATAGCCGCCGTGGAGGAGCTGGCGCATGGTGTCGCTCGTCTGGGTCGCTGTCCTGACAACACCGGCCGGGGCGGCCATGCCGCTGGGCGCGCTCGCGGGTAGGGTCGAGCACCTGCAGCCCCGCTGGCTCGAAGAAGAATTCCGTCATGGCGTCATCGCTTTCGGCGGCGGGGTCCTCCTCGCCGCCGCTTCGTTGGCCCTCATTCCGAAGGATTGAACCGCCTCCCCGAATGGGCCGGCATTCTCTGGTTCGTGGCTGGCGGCGCGGCGGTCATGCTGCTGGACCGCCTGCTCGCCAAGTTCGACACCACCGCATCGCAGCTCGTGGCCATGCGGATTTCGTTCCGGAAGCCATCGCCCTGGGTTCGGCCATGGCCATTGGCGATTCCCTAGGCCCGCTCCAGGCCATGCTCATCCTCCCGAATTCGCCGGAAGGATTCAACGCTTACCGCGAAATGCCGGCCGGCGGTCGCCTGAGGTCCTCCCGCGTCGCTATTCTCGTGGTTCTGCTCGTGCCGGTGGGCCCGCTGTGCTGCTTGCTGGGTTACCTGTTCCTCTTCGACCAGCCGGCTGTCATCGGCGCGGTCATGCTCTTCGCTGCCGGCGGCATCCTCATCTCGTTTTCGAGTACATCGCGCCGCAAGCGGTGCTGAAGCAGGATTGGCTGCCGAGGCCTGGCGCCGTGGTGGAATTTCCTTCGGCATGGGTGCCACATGCTCGCAGGCCCGTAGCACGTATTTTTTTATTGTATTACCTATTCTCCGTTTTCTTCGTACCCGAAGTATTCCCAAATCGTAACCTGCCGTACCGTTTCGACATCCATCTTGGACGCGAAGGAGCCGGTTAAGGGAACCAACCAGAATCGAAGGATTTCCACTCCAGCTCAACGGCCATTGCCTATTGACCTCATGTTTCTTTCAGCATAAATTGTGTACATAAATAATTGACGTAATTATACGTAGGTTGTGAAAAAGGCGCATTGCGGCTCAGGATGCGACCCTTTTGGGAGGATGAGTATCAAGGCACATCGGACCAGTCGTTCTCAGATTTCCCCGGCTTAGCCGGGCGTTTCCTGGCAGGAGCGTGTCCTCTCAGGACGATAACCACAAGCGGACGGAGGTAGCCTAATGAAATTGTACGTTGGTCTCGGACGAGATAGTGCAGAGGAACGCCTCGAGCGAAGGGGTGTCACTCGCCGTGACTTCATGAAGTTCTGCACGGCGATTGCTGCGGCCATGGGCATGGGTCCCGCCTTTGCTCCCAAGGTCGCCGAGGCCCTTACTTCCAAGAAGAGGCCCTCCGTGGTCTACCTGCACAACGCCGAGTGCACGGGTTGTTCGGAAGCTGTTCTCCGGACCACGGATCCTTTCATAGACGAACTGATCCTCGACACGATCTCGATGGACTACCACGAGACCCTGATGGCCGGCGCCGGCCACGCAGTTGAGGAAGCCCTGCATGAGGCCATCAAACACGACTTTATCTGCGTCATCGAGGGTGGCATCCCCACCAAGGACGACGGCATCCACGGCAAGATCGCCGGAAAGACGATGCTGGAAATGTGCTCCGAAATCGCCCCGAAAGCGCAAGCTGTCATCTCCATCGGCAACTGCGCCTGCTTCGGCGGCGTGCAGGCCGCTTCCCCCAACCCCACGGCAGCCAAGGGCGTCAAGGAAGCCCTGGGCATCGAACCCATCCACCTCGCCGGCTGCCCGCCGAACCCCATCAACTTCGTGGGCACCGTGGTCCACTATCTGACCAAGGGTCTGCCCGAGCTCGACAGCCTGAACCGCCCCGTGCTGTTCTACGGCGAGACCGTGCATGACAACTGCCCGCGCTTGAAGCACTTCGAAAACGGCGAGTTCGCTGCGTCCTTCGCTTCCGAGGAAGCCAAGAAGGGTTACTGCCTCTATGAACTGGGCTGCAAGGGTCCCATGACCTACAATAACTGCCCCAAGGTCCTCTTCAACCAGACAAACTGGCCCGTTCAAGCCGGCCATCCCTGCATCGGCTGCTCCGAGCCCAACTTCTGGGATCAGATGTCCCCCTTCTACGAAATGTAGTCTGGGGGATTTTTGGTTTACAACGTGTGACCTTACTCGTTTCACTAGAGCAGATAAGCTAAGGAGAAAGATATATGGCGACCCCTCAGAGCAGTCATACCGGGAAGGTGGTCATTGACCCGATCACCCGAATCGAGGGTCACCTCCGCATCGAGGTGGAGGTTGAAAATGGCAAGATCAAGAACGCGTGGTCCAGTTCCCAGCTCTTCCGCGGCTTGGAA
>JBMCLC010000392.1:0-2953 GCA_048614715.1 Oceanidesulfovibrio sp. | reverse complement strand
AGGCCACGGGCGAAATCGTGGAGCTGCCCTACCGCGTAGGCGACCATGTGGAGAAAGGCCAGCTCATAGCCGCCATCGACGACCGCGAGCTCCAGGCGCTGCTCGAACAGGCACTGGCCGACCTGGCCATAGCACAGGCCCGCGCGGAATACGCCGAATACGACCTCCGGCGACAGCGCGAACTCTACGAAAAGAAACTCGTGGACCGCGACACGCTGGAAGAGGCTGAAGAGAACTTCCGCATACGCCAAGCCGAGGTGGAGCGCCGCGAGGCCGAGATGGAGGCCATTCGCGTGCGCCTCTCCTACACCAAGATATACAGCCCCATCGACGGCGTGGTCAGCCAGGTCACAGCGCAGGAGGGCGAAACCGTGGTCACCGGCCTCCAGGTGGCCAACCTCATTACCGTGCTGGACCCCACCCGCCTGGAGATGTGGATATACATGGACGAGACGGACGTGGGTCGGGTGGAGCCGGGCCAGCGCGTGGAGTTCACCGTGGACGCATACCCGGACCGGGTCTTTGAAAGCCGGGTGGACCAGATATACCCCCAGCCCGAAATCCGCGACAGCATCGTCTATTACCAGGTGCTCTGCCCAATCACCAAGGAGCAGGCCGAGCTCCTGCGGCCCGAAATGACCACCCAGTGCCGGGTCATCGTAACCGTGAAGGAGAACGTGCTCGCCCTGCCGAACACCGCGCTCAAGTGGGTGGCCGGTGAGCAAGCCGTGTTCCGCACGCAAGGAGACGGCGAGAACGCCACCGTGGAGCGCGTCACCAAGGCGACCGGCCTGGAGCTCGGGCTCAAGGGGCTGACCCACAGCGAGGTGACGTCCGGCCTGCAACCCGGAGACCGGGTGGCCACGCAGCTCGTTCTGCCAGAGCAAGAGACCGCACCCGGCGAGGGCGGGCGATGACCGCGCAGCCTTCTCCCCTCATCTCGCTGCAGGGAATCAAGAAAAGCTACCCGCGACTGGAGGGCGAGGATCCCTCCGGCATGAACACCGTGCTCCACGATATCGACATCGCGGTGGAAGCGGGCGAGTTCCTCGCGCTGCAGGGCACGTCCGGCTCGGGCAAGTCCACCCTGCTCCACATCATCGGCCTGCTGGACCGCCCCACGGCCGGTCGCTACGCCCTGGAAGGACGCGACGTCTCGGGGCTGCCGGACGACGAGCGTTCCGAGCTGCGCAACCACAAGATCGGCTTCGTGTTCCAGTCCTTCTACCTGGTGCCGTACATCACGGCGTTGGACAACGTGATGATGCCCGGGCTGTACGGCGGGGTTTCCAGCTCAGTTCTCACACGACGCGCCAAGAGCCTCCTGGAGATGGTGGGCCTTTCCGACCGCATGGGCCACAAGCCCTCCCAGCTCTCCGGCGGCCAGCAGCAGCGCGTGGCGCTGGCCCGCGCCCTGGTCAACGAGCCCTCGCTCATTCTCGCGGATGAACCCACGGGACAGCTCGACTCCAAGACGGGCAGCGAGATCATGGACCTGCTCAGCACGGTGAACGAGCGGGGAGCCACGGTCATCCTGGTGACCCATGACGAGGCCACAGCCTCCCACGCCAGACGCCGGCTGCATATGGAAGACGGCAGAATCGTGAACGCTGCCGTCTGACATCGAGGCCCTGCATAATTGTTCGTGCAGGCGCCCTCGCCGGCCTTGTCGCCCGCGATCGACGCCGCGCCGTCGTCATTCCGCGGTTTCTTCCGTGGACTCGCTCGCTTGTCCCGCCTCGCCCCGGCTGTTCAGTGCGATTCTGGTGATGACTGGGCCGATGACCTCGAAGAGCACGGTGGCTCCCACCACGATGGGCAGTATGGTCTTCCCCAGCCCGGGCGCCCGTTCGTTGGCCACCAGCGCCATGCCGAGGGCCACACCGGCCATGGGCAGGAGGGACGCGCCCATCCACAACCGTTCTCCCATGGCCTCGTTCACCATTGCGCCGCCGGCGAGGCCGCCCAGCAGACGGCCAACCACGCGCAAGACCACAAACCCGGCGCACAGGAACCCGACACCGGCGAGCACGGAAAGATCGAGCTTCGCTCCAGCAATGACGAAGAACAGAATGAGGAAGGGCCACTCGATGTTTTCGATGGCGTGGAAGGGTCTGTCGTGATGCTTCGCCGTGCTGGCCACGATCATGCCGAGAACCATGGACGCGAGCAGAAAGGAGACATGCATCCATTTGGCGACGCCGCCGCAGACGAGCACGACTCCGAGCGCCTCTGCGAGAGTGGGTTCGCCTGGCCGGATGCGTCCGGTAAGGTAGGCCGTGGGCACGCCGAGAACCACGCCGAGCAAGATGGCCCCGAACAGCTCCCAGGCACCGTGGGCGAGCATTGACATGGCGCTTCCTCCCGCCACGGTCTGGGCCAGGGAGAACATGATGCTGAAAACGATGAGCCCCCAGGCGTCGTCCACCGCCACGATGCCGAGTATGGTCCGTGTGAAGGGGCCCTCGGACTTCACTTCGCGAATCACGTCCACGATGGCGGCCGGGTCCGTGGCCGCGGCGATGCCGCCGAGCACGAGGGCAGTGGGCAGCGCCGTTCCGTAAACCCACAGTCCCGCCGTGACTACGCCCACTGTTCCCACCGCGATGCATATGGAGTAGGCCAGAACCGGCGCGCCATGACGGCGAATGGCGGAAGGCCTGAGTTTCTCGCCGAGCAGAAAGCCGAGCATGAACAGCGCCATGTCCGCGATGATCCCGAGCCATTCCTCCTGCCCTGTGACCACATTCAGTCCGGAGGGCCCCACCCCCAGGCCCAGAAGGAGCAGCAGGGTGACCCGGGGTATATGCGTGCGCCTGCCGAGAGCGTCCGTGGCCAGCCCCAGGAACATGAGCACGCCAAGGGTTATGAGTATGAAGGATTCCTGATTCACGCCGTTCGCTCCGTGGGTGCAATCTTGTCAGGATGTCGATCATAGCAAAAAACACCTTGT
>JBMCLC010000391.1:0-2971 GCA_048614715.1 Oceanidesulfovibrio sp. | reverse complement strand
CGCAGCTCGTACTGCTCCACGTGCTCGAAACAAGGGCTGAGGTCGTCGCCGGTTCTGGCGTCGTAGAATATGGTCAGCCCGCCTGATGCGTGCATTGTCTTCACTCCCGTGTACGGATTTGGGGTAAGGCAAGGAATACTAAGACCGACCAAGCCGGTCGGCAACTCATTGTAGTGCGATTGCCCAGCAGAGGACGACCAAGCCGAGGGCGGACAGGGCTGTAAGCGCATCCCAGAACCGGGAAGGCGTCCTGCCAAGCTGCGCGAGCACGCCCGCGGCCGCACCGGGCAGAATGCCGCTGAGAAAGCCGAACAGATGCGCGCCGAGATCCACGTTGCCCTCCCCGGCGCCGAGAAAGGCCAGGGGCAGCAGCACGCCCCGCCACGCGCGCAGCCATACGCTCTCCCGCGAGCCGGAGGACTCCAGCATGCCCAGGCCGGCCTGGCCCGCGCCGATGCCCGCCAGAACGCCCACGGCGCCGAGCACGGCTGTGGACGCGCCGAGGCTCACGTGGTCGTATCCTTCCACCCGGCAATTGATCATGTTGCCCACGATTCCGGAGAGCAGAATGGCCCACCAGCCGAAGGCGGAGCCGACCCGCCGGGTGACCAGATAGAAGAACAGCCCGCCGAAAAGGCAGTTCGTCAGCAGGTGGCCGGCGTCCGCGTGCAGCGTCAGGGCGGTGACGGAACGCCACCACTCCCCCACCACGCGGATGCGGAAGCAATCGGACACGCCAGCCTCGCGCCAGGCTATGGAGAGCCCCTCGGCCCCCTGCCCCAACTGGCTCCAGTCCACAGGACCGGAGCTGCTGGTGCGAACCACCAGCGCGTGAAACAATGCGAGGGCGAAGACCACGAGCAGCGTCTGCCCCAGACCGGCGCGCGCAGGCGGCCTGGGAACGTCCGCGGGGCCCGCGAGGCCCGTGTTCTCCCGGACGTACTGCTCTATCTCGTCCAGGGCGTGGTCCTTATGCCGCATCGGCACGTAGAGCGCGGGATGAGCAGACGAAGCCTCGTCCCCGTACCGCCCCAACCAGGAGCCGCGACGCGAGACGCCATAGTCCGGCCGATTGGGAACCCGGCGCGCGTTGAGCACCAGCGCCCAAAGACGCAGCACGCGTCTGTCTGCGGTCAGGGACAGCCGCTCCTCGAGATCGGGCACAATGTCCGACCACTCGTCCGAGGGCGTGCGGCGCAACAGCCTGGCTGGCGATGATCGGCGGTCCATGGATGGCGGAGAATGGTGTGTGGGGGAAATGGAGCGCAGGCGCTCCGTCATGCCTGTTGCGGGGCGGTACGGTTAGTGGAAATGGCGGATCTCGATGTGCCCCTGGCGGATCCAGGTATCGAACTTGCGGCGCAGCCAGCGCTTGATGGCCTGGCGCGCCGGCGGAATAAGCAGAATTATGCCGCAGATATCGGTCATAAATCCGGGAGTCAGAAGCACGACGCCGGCCACGAGTATAAGGAAGGCGTCAATCATTTCCTCGGCCGGCATCTGCCCGCTGTTGAGGCGTTCGCGCATGGAGAGCATGGTGCTCATGCCCTGCCTGCGCGCCAGCCAGGCGCCGGCAGCACCGGTAAGTATGACGATGAGTATGGTTGGCGCGGCGCCTATGTAGGACCCCACGGTAATGAGCAGGTAGAGCTCGATGAGCGGAATGAGCGTGAAGCCCAGAAAGAGCTTGAGAAGCATAGAAATCAACCTTGGCGGACGGTGTGTTTGGGGAGCTTCGTCCCGAGCGCGTTGCAGGTGCGCGCTTGCACCCGCCAGAGTGTTGCCCGTCGCATTCCTGGCCCCTGTTCGAACGTTCGATGCATACCATAATAATACACATGCGAGCGGTGGGAAGGGGAGTTGCCGCCGATTCTCCAAAGAACGAAAGGAGCGCCGCGTCCCGTCGCAGTGTCGGGGCGCGGCGCTCGCAAAAAAGCAATAAGCCGGACGGGCGGACTAGCCGGCTTGACGGACCGGGGGCTTGGTAACCTCGCCGGAGCGCAAACAGCGCGTGCACACCTGGATGCGCTTCACCTCGCCCGAGGGAAGCAAGGCACGAACCTGCTGCAGGTTAGGCATGAAGCGACGCTTGGTCTTGTTGTTCGCGTGGCTCACATTGTTGCCTACCTGGGGGCGCTTACCACAGACTTCGCATACCTTGGACATGGCATATCTCCTTGGATCATCCTCCGGTCGGCCCTTGCATGCCGACGGAGACGATTTATACTCTGATTCGGACCTGACCCGGCCGTCCAGGCGCCGTCCTTCGAGCGGATCGCGCTCGTGTCCGGACAGGCCTTGCGTTCGGGAAGCACACTTCGTATCGTCCCTTGAGGGATAATGCAAGGCTTTTTTCTTGACAAGGAAAACTCCCCCCATGTATTGACGTGGGTCTTTGCGAGGTGACACATGTCACGAATTTGGGTGCCATTGCACGACATCCCGGCCGAAGGCCGGGAGTTTTCTTTTTCCGACCCGGGCTTGTGGGTCGAACCCTGGAAAGAGTTCGGCCTGCCGTACGAAATGATTGAACCCCTCTCGGCCTCCTTTTACGTCTCACCGCAAAAGGAAGGTTTTCTGATCACCGGCAGGCTGGCCGGCAAGGTGGCCGTGCCGTGCGATCGTTGCGCAGAACCGGCTGTGGTGGATCTGGAAACCGAGTTCCAGGAATTCGAGTCCACCAGCGGCGTGATCGACGACGATGACGAGGACGAGGCGGACGACGAGAAGAGCGACCTGATCCGCGAAACCGGACAGGGCTGGGAGCTTGACGCAGCAGGCTTGCTGTGGGAGCAGTTCCAGCTCGCCGTGCCGGTCAAGCCGCTCTGCCGGACAGACTGCAAGGGGCTGTGTCCCGTGTGCGGCGTGAACATGAACTCCGCCGAATGCGAGTGCGAGCAAGACCAGGGCGACCCCCGGCTTGCCGTGCTTCGGGGCTTGAAGATCAGCTCCTCATGAATGTATTAGTATA
>JBMCLC010000390.1:0-2975 GCA_048614715.1 Oceanidesulfovibrio sp. | reverse complement strand
ACTCGCCCTGGGAGGTGGGCAGTGTGCCGCCCGGCAGGTCGAAGTTGCGCTCGCGGATGGCGTTGGAGATGTCCGCAAGGGTCAGGCCGTAGCGATCCAGGGTCTCGGGCCGCACCTCCACCCAGATTTCTCGCTCCGGCAGGCCGGAGAGCCGCACCTCGGACACGCCGGGCACGGTTTGTATCTCCTCCTCCAGGTCCTCGACTATGTCTTTGAGGTACTTGAGGTTCACGTCTCCATAAAGGGAAACCGTGATGACCGGGATGTCGGAATCCATCTCCTGGATCACCGGGTCCTCGGCGTCCTGCGGAAACTCGTCGATCTGGTCAACGGCCTGCTGCGCGTCGCTGATGATCTTGGCGTAGTTCCTGGCTTCCGGCGAAATCTTGATGGTCACGATGGAGAGGCTCTCCTGCGTGACGGAGGAAATCTCCTCCACGTGGTCGAGGTCGCTCAACGCCTCCTCGATCTTCAGGGTGACGTTCTTCTCGATCTCATAGGCGGAGGCCCCAGGGTAGACCGTGGTCACCACGATCTGGTTCTCGCTGAACTCCGGGAAAATCTCCTTGGGCATCTGGTACTTGTAGAGCACCACGCCCATCACCAGAATGGTGATCATCACGAGGTTCACGGTGACCGGATTGTTCACCGAGAATTCGGCCAGGCGTTTCATTGTCCTAACAACCCCTAGCCCCGGGCGCTGGCCTTGGCGTTGGCCTGACCGGTGAGCGGCACGATCATGCCAGGCCGCTCCGGACCCGGCGCCTCGCCCGCATCGATAACCTCCACCTCGGCGCCGTCCACGAGGTCTTCCTGGCCGAAGACCACCAACGTTTCGCCGGGCGTCAGCCTTTCAACGACGGCGTCTTCGTCCTGCTCCCAGACGATGTCTACGTAGATCTTCCTGGCCCGGGGCGAAGGTCGCGCCTCGGGCGTGTCGTTGCCGGCTGTGGCGGCGGCCGGCTCCACGGCAGCCTCCGGACCATCCAGAACGAACACGTAGAGCCCGCCGGAATCCTGGGTCATGGCGCCATAGGGGATGACCACAGCTTGGCGCGGCTCGGTCTCCTCGATGATGGCCTCCACGAACTGGCCGGGCAGGATGGGCGAGAGCCGCGGCGGGTTGTCCACATAGATTTCCGCAGCGAACAGGCGGGTGCCGGACTCGGCCGAAGGCGAGAGATGGACCAGCCTGCCGGCGCGGGAAATGCGGCCGTCGCGGGCGTTGATGACCACGCTCACATCGTCGCGCACGCCTGCCACTGCGTCCTCGCGCACCACCTCCAGGTACCGGCTGGGCACCTGCACATCCACGACCACCGTGTCGAAATCCACCACTTCGAAAGCCACGGTGTTCGCGCTGATATGGTTGCCCACGTCCACAGAGCGGCTGGCTATCTCGCCGGAGAACGGCGCTTCCACCGTGGTGCGCTCCAGGTCCAGAGCGGCCTTGTCGCGCTCGGCGCGGCTTTTTGCCAGCTGGGCCTGGTCCTGCTTGAGCAGCGCCTTGGCAGAGTCCACCTTGGAGAGCACGTCCAGGTATGTCTTTCTCACGGAGGAGTAGCTGCTGCGCTGAATATCCACCTCGGATGCTGAGACAACGCCCTTCTCGAAGAGGCGTTTTTTGCGTTCCAGCTCGTTGGCGGCCGCCTCGAGCTCATCCTTGGTCTCCTCCAGCTTGGCTTCCTCGGTCTGGTTGGTGATCTCCCGCAGCCGTACGGCGGCCTCGGCCTCGGCACAGGAAGCCGCGGCCTGCTCCAGGGCTATCTCATAGGGCCGGGGATCTATGCGCACGAGTTCATCGCCCTTGCGCACCTTGCGGCCCGGTTCGCAGTTCTCGCTGACCCAGACGATGTTGCCGCCCACCTCGGCCGCCACCTGAGCGCGGCTTTTGGCCCGGGCCGTGCCGAGCAGCGTCAGATTGCGACGGTACGGAATCGCGCCCACCGCCATGGTCCGCACCGGCACACGGGGGTCCCGCAGCGTCTCCACCATGGGCTTGGCCGGCCGCGTGGCATAGATTGCCGACACCAGAACGATGGTGGCGATCGCGATAAGCCCGATGAACAGCAGGCTCTTGATTTTTTTGTTGTGCGCTTTCATACCGCGTTGTCGTGTGAAAGTTCGTTCGCAGGCGCAGATGAACTATGCCCACTGCCC
This sequence comes from Oceanidesulfovibrio sp., assembly GCA_048614715.1. Taxonomy (GTDB): domain Bacteria; phylum Desulfobacterota; class Desulfovibrionia; order Desulfovibrionales; family Desulfovibrionaceae; genus Oceanidesulfovibrio. The sequence continues at coordinate 815 of JBMCLC010000390.1, read as the reverse complement.
CACATCGTCAAGCATGCTCAGCGAAGGGCGCAGTCTGGTGACAGTCGATATGTACCTGAAATACAGGGAGAAAGCAGGTGGTGTTTAAAAATGTATCGAAACGTTAACGGAGGATGAAATCCATCCCGAATCCGGCGCAGTCACATTGTTCGCCGTCCCGACCCGGCGACAGACGCGTGCGCACGCAGGCGAGCCGGCCCTGCTGGAACACGTACCAGACAGCGCCGTAAAGCGCGCAGACGGCGTTGTTGCCGGCCAGGGTCGCGCCAGGCTCGCCCAGCAGCCTGTCGGCCTCGGGCAGGGTCATTCCCTTGACGGCAACCCGCTCTGCCAGTCTGGTCATGCGCTCGCGTTCCCGCATCATGGACCTGGCTTCGTCCTCCACCATCTCGCCGGTGCGGGTGTCGTTGCCGGACTCGGCCAGTCCCGGACCCCGTAGCGGACCATGCGGCCCCGCATCCCGGCCGCGGATATCCTCGCGCCACTCCCGGAACCGCTCTCTGGCGATGACCTCCCGGCCTCGCTCCTCCAGGCGCGTGCGCGCCTCGGCCATGTCGGCCTCGGCTGTCATGGTGCAGGTCAGGGTGATCACTGGTCCATCCACGCTCCAGGATTCCTCCACCTGCCGCACCGACATCAGCCCCGCGGCGAACGAGCGGATCTCGTCCCTGGCGAGCTGAAAATCCTCTGTGGCGGAAAGGCTCTCGGTATAGGTGCCGATGCGCTCCAGAATGGCGCGGCGGGCCTCCTGGCGACAGGCCTCGCGCGCGTCGTTGCGGCTTTCCTCGTCGCCCAGAACGTGGGTGTGCGTGGCC
>JBMCLC010000389.1:0-2976 GCA_048614715.1 Oceanidesulfovibrio sp. | reverse complement strand
GCCGTCAAGCCCCATGGACAGGGCGAGCGGCTTGAGGTTGCCCACCACGAGCAGCCCGGCAAAGGTGCCGCAGAACATGCCGAGAACGATGAGCATGTAGTTGCGCGACAGAAGAAGACCGCGGGCCGACGGCTCGGCATTGCTGACGGCCGCCGCGTCCTTGTCCGTGGGCGGAACGCTCATGAGCATCGCGCTTACGAAGGCGATGAGCCCAGAGCCTATGCCGATGAACCGGAATACCTGCATGACGTCCATGGACATGGCCACGAGCATGTGCTCGGCCACGGCGGAAAGCAGCACGGCGCCGCCGCCGAAACCGGCCACGGCCACGCCGGTCACGAGTCCCTTGTTGTCCGGAAACCATTTCATGCCAACGGTAAGCGGACAGATGTAGCCGAATCCGATGCCGGCGCCGGCAATGCCGCTCAGGCATATTAGCAGCATGATGAAGTCGCCCTGCGAGTACGAAGCCAGCAGATATCCGGCGGTGAAGAGGACCGCGCCGATGGATGCGGTAACGCGGGGACCGAACTTATGCAGGATACGCCCGGCAGGGATCATCACCAGGGTGAACATGGCGATCGTGGCGCCAAAAATCAGGCCGCACTGGCTCTTGTTCAAACCGTAGTCGGCGGTCAGCAGCGGCACGAACTCGCTCCAGGCGTACACGCCGCCGAGAATCATCTGGATGGCGACTCCGGCGGCTAGAACAATCCATTTCGTCATATCTCAGTCTCCACGGTCTTTTCGAGCAGGTCGAGCATTTCACCGATACGGCAGTGCTTTTCCAGCGGGTGCCGCAGGGTGGCGATTCTGTTGATGGTGTATTCGTTGCGCCTTCCCTCGCGTATGCGCTGGATGTAGCCGGCCTCGTGAAGCCCAGAGACGATGCGCTGCACCGCGCGCTCCGTTATTCCGACCTCGGCGGCTATCTCGCGCATACGCATACTCGGATCGCGGGACAGGCAAAGCAGCACGTGGGCGTGGTTGGTCAGGAACGTCCAGGAAGAGTGTTGGTGCGGAGCATTCATTGGCGCCTCCGGCGGGAGTATCCAAAGCGGCTGTGCCCTCCGAAATAGCGACACAAAATACACGAAATTATTTTCTTGTTTTGACGGAAGGGCATATCTGCGCACTATTTCTCGGGTTGTCAAGGCGCGATCGTCTTGCCCAGGGCGGAACAATGCCGACTGCATGGGGCAGCCGATTCGAAAATAAGAAAAGGCCCGCCACAACGGCGGGCCTCTTCCAGAGGACATGGGTCCTCGTCGGATTACGGGTCCATCCTTATTACTACAGGAGTCGCGAGAAGCATACCCCTGAGTCGTGCTTTGATGAACGGCGCGTGGTATTATTTCTTCACGAAGGACAGTGCCTTGGCCGTGCAGCCGGCCACGCAGGCCGGTTCCAAGCCCATGTCTATGAAATCCCGGCAGAAATCGCACTTGAAGGCGAGGTTCTGCTCCTCGTCGTAGACCGGCACGTCCCACGGGCAGGCCTCGATGCATTGCTGGCAGCCGATGCACGTCTCCTGGTCGATCCAGACGATGCCGTCCTTCTCGCGGATGTGGATGGCCTCCACCGGGCATGCCGGCGCGCAGGGCGGGTCCGGGCAGTGGTAGCACGCGCGGTAGTTGAGCTTGAGGTTGGGCTTGCCGTCCTTTTCCGTGTAGTCGCTCACCGTGAGCTTGTTGTAGGACAGACCGGCAGGGACCTTGTTCTTGGCCTTGCAGTGCACGAGACACGCTTCGCAGGCGATGCATCGCTTCCTGTTGAACTTGATCTTGTATTGACTCATATGGCCTCTTTGCCGGAGCGGGTCGCCGAACGAGCTCCGGACGCGTTGCTGAGGAAAACCAGGGAAAGAATGCCAGACGATATCCAGGGAAAACCACGCCGGCGGAGGGAAGTCAAAGGTGGGTCGGTTTTGTGATTTTTTTCTCGATCTGCGCCTCCATTCGCGGCAGCCGGGCAGTGTAAACGACCCGGGGGATTGTTACGAAAATCACAAGAACCCCTTCGGCTTGCGCGCCCCATGGCTCGCTGCTACCCCACATGATAGCGTACCGTACGAATATCGTCCCGGCATGGTTTGCATACTGTTCCCGATGCCCGGAAAGGAGAATACACCACAATGAGCGATTTCCAAACAGTCTACACCATCTGCGGCATGTGCACCGTCCGTTGTCCCGCCCAGGCGTTCGTCCGGGACGGCGAGGTCTTCTACGTGAAGGGCAATCCCAACGCGGGCGGCATCAAAGGCTCACTCTGCGCCCGCGGCGCTGCCGGCGTGGCCCTGACCATGGATGAAGAACGGCCGCAGACCCCGCTCATCCGCGAGGGCGAGCGCGGCGAGGGCAAGTGGCGCAGCGTGAGCTGGGACGAGGCCCTGGACCATGTGGCCGACAAGATAAAGGAACTCCAGGCCAAGCATGGCAAGGAGACCATCCTCTTCTCTGACCGTGGCGGCCCCTTCCGCGACCATTACCGCGCCTTCCTCCGCGGAATCGGCACGCCCAACTACTGCAACCACGACTCCGCCTGCGCGCGCAACGTGCAGCACAGCGCCATGAGTGTATACGGCTTCGGCCGCAAGAGCGTGTGCTACGACCTGAAAAACGCCAAGCACGTGGTGCTGCAGACCCGCAATATCTTCGAGGCCATCAACGTCAAGGAGGTCAACGACCTGCTCGACGCCATGGACGCCGGCTGCAAGCTCACCGTCATCGACGTTCGCGCGAACATCCCGGCTACCAAGGCGGACAACTTCTTCATCATCCGCCCGGGCACGGACTACGCCTTCAACCTCGCCGTGCTCCACGTCATGCTCCGCGACGGCCTCTACGACAAGAAGTTCGCCGATGCGTGGATCCAGGACCTGCCAGCGCTCGATGAGTTCGTGAAGCAGTACACTCCGGAGTGGGCCGAGAAGGAAACCGGCGCTCCGGCCGCGGCCATCGAGGAATTCGTCCAGCA
>JBMCLC010000388.1:0-2984 GCA_048614715.1 Oceanidesulfovibrio sp. | reverse complement strand
CGTGGGCGCGCCCGGTGCGCGGAACTGGCTCATCAAGGAAGTCCTGGATCGCGGCTGCCAGTGGACGGCTTTTCTGGACGACGACGTGGACCTGCCCAAGGACTGGCTTGGCCGGCTCGCCGCTGCGGCAAAGGCGTATCCCGAGTCCGGCGTCTGGGGGGTCAAGGTGGTCAACGCCACGGTGCGCGCCGGCATCCAGGGGGCGGATTTCACCTTGCAGCCAGACGCCGAAGAACAGCCGTCCCTGGGGTCTCCGGGAGAAAGACCGCCGAGGCCTCTGGCCCTGAGCGCACTGCACCACTTCGACCCGGACTACGGGCAGTTCCGCTACATGCGCCCCTGCGCCTCGGTCATGGGGTGCTGCCACCTCTTCCGCACCGCCACGCTGGAACAGCTCGGCGGTTTCGACCTGCGATTCTCGCCCAGCCAGTTCGACGACGTGGACCACGACCTCCGCCTGTTGGCAGCAGGCATGCCGGCTGCGTACCAGGGCCACTGCACCGTGGGCCACCGCCGTCCGTTTCCCCATCTCGCCAACGTGTCCTGGGAGCAGGCCAAGTCGGCGGAAGCGAACCATTACAAGCTGCGAGCCAAACATTCCGCCCATATGGACAGGCTGCTTTCGCGGCAGGAGTCCCTGCTCCTTGCCGACCTGAACGCCAAGTGGAGACGGCTGCTGAGCAGCGGCGCGCTGAGGCTGGGCTCATAGAATCACGATTTGTGCGGATTGCTTCAGGGCGAGACCGGACCAGGGGTGGCCCTGCCGGCGTTGTTCTGGCGCATGCCCGATGGTCCCTCGGCCATGGCCAGCCCCAGGGCGGCGTAGGCGGATTCGGCAAAACGGTCGAAACCCACGGGAGAGTCCGGAGTGGCTGACGACGTGCCGATGGAGATGCTGACGTGTTCCGCGAGCTGCAGCCTGGCGACGCTGCCGGGGAAGGCCAGCCGCAACGCAGCTACGGAGTTGAGCATCATCTCGGAGACCACCGGTGCGCCGTGGGGGTCGGTCACCGGCAGCAGGGCGGCGAACATGTCCTCGGACAGGCGGGAAAGCATGTCCCCGGGACGCCGCAAACAGGTCTTCAGCGCTTCGGCCACCATTTGGATGCACTCCTCCACGCACTCGCGGCCGAGTCGTTCGGCGTATGTCTCAAAGCCGTCCATGGCTATGAAGGCGAGCGAGACCCAGGACTTCTCCCGAACCGAGCGCCGCCATTCCGCGCGCAGTGACTCATGGAACAGATGACGGCTTGCCGCTCCCGTGTTCACGTCCAGCATGCTGTAGCGCACCAGACTCTTGGTGCTTCTGGCGCGTTGCGTGTGGAGGGCGATGCGCGCGCGGAGCACGGTTTCATGCAAGGGGAGGACCCAGAAATCGGCGGCGCCCTGCTCTAGGACGCGCACTTCCCGAAAAGGCTCGTCCGTCTCGGAAACCATGACCACGGGAATGGATCTGAATTCGCGTGATGCCTTGATGATACGGAGCACGTCGAGGGGTTTGTCCAACGGCTTTGTGCACTCGATGATCACAAGGTCCACGGGATGGTGCGCCTCCTCCTCTCCCAACATGGCGGGTCCGGGCTGGACAGGCGTGTGCTCGCGCAGGACGTGTAAAACGCGGTCCAAATCCTGGATTATGGCAAAGTCGAAGCAGCACTGAAGGGACTGTTCGAAATGGCGTGCGGTGAGCGAATCCGCAACAGCGATGAGTACAGAGGGCGGGGGGGAAGAGCATTCCATCATTTGCAAGAATAACACGATTATTCCGGCAAAGACAAGAAATGGATAAAATGACGCGCAGGTTACACGTAGTGCAGGTCGCCGAATGGCACACGGTCCGATACGCGCACGCAGTTGCGTCCGGAATTTTTAGCCTCGTACAAGGCCGCATCCACGGCCGCAAATAACTCCGTGGCGGTTTCGGCCTTCACGCTGTCGGTGCCGGCTACGCCCACGGAAACGGTAACGGCAAGTTGTGTGCCGTCCTTCAGAGCCAGCGCGGTGCTTTCCACCGTGGTGCGGATGCGCTCGGCGAGCTCCACGCCGCCATTGGTGTCGGTCTCAGGGAGGATAACGGAGAACTCCTCGCCGCCCACGCGGGCCACCATGTCGCCAGAGCGCACAACGTGCGTTACCTGTTTGGCGATAGCCGCGAGCACGCGATCGCCCACCGGGTGTCCATACGTGTCGTTGACCCTTTTGAACCGGTCGATGTCGAGCAGGAGCAGGGTGAGGTCGTGGCCGTGGCGTTCCGCCAGCGAGAACTGCGAATTGAGGCTGTCGTGAAACAGACGTGTGTTGTACAGCCCGGTCAGGTGGTCGTGGATGGAGAGGTCGGCGAAACGCTGTTCGCTGCGCCCGAGCATGTAGGAAAAGACGCCGAAGACGGCCATGGAGCCGATGAGCATGTAGAGCAGCACGCCCAGGGTGTAGCCGGTGCTGGCATGTTCGCCGATGTCGGTCAGCAGAACGATGATCACCCATCCGGCCGGTGCGCCGAATGCAAGAAAAAGACTTTGGAACAACCGTCTCCAGTGGCGGCCCACGGGTTCATGGAGAGCCAGCTTCAACTGTTCGACCCGGGACATCCCGGGGGCGCTGACGGTCGTTCCCTTTTCGGGCGGTGTTTTGTCGTGGTGCGAGTCGTTGCCCATTTCCCTTCCTTGGCGCCGGCGCATGCCCAAACGGCATGGGCCGGACATGGTGAACCGCAGCCGGTGATGCGCGTTCCAGCAAGTCGCTACGATGCGGAGCGGATCGGAACGGTGAGCACGGGCACCTGGATGATTTGATCACCTTTTCCGCCACAGAGCCGAAGACGATGCGATCCATGCCGCGGCGTCCATGGCTGCCGATCACGATGGCGTCGGTGCCGGCTTCCTCGGCGTATTCCAGTATCTTCAGCGGCGCATAGCCCATGCGCACCACGCCCGTGGCGGAAACGTCCTGGAACTCATTTTCGATGCACTGGGCCATACTCTTCT
>JBMCLC010000387.1:0-2988 GCA_048614715.1 Oceanidesulfovibrio sp. | reverse complement strand
TTCACCTTCGAGTCCATGGACGAGGCGGAAAAAAACCTGCGCCGCGTCTATACAGTGCTTGCAGACGTGGAGGAGGAGCTGACGCGCGGAAAGCGCAAGAAAAGCCCCGTGCCCGACGAGTTCTCCCAAGAGCTGGAAGCGGCCGTCACCGGCTTTTCCGAGTCCATGGAGGACGACTGCAACACGGCCGGCGCCATTGGCCACGTATTCGGCGCGGTGAAGCTCGCCAGCCGCCTGCTGGACGACGCCGCGCTACGCAAGAGCGAGGACGCCAAGGAGCTGTTCGAGCGGTTCCGCCAGATTATGCAGGAGATGGGCGGCGTGCTCGGCCTGTTTGGCCAGGACCCGAAAACATTCCTCGACGATCTGAAGAACAAGCGCCTTGCGCGGCGCAACGTGGACCCGGCCGAGGTGGAAACGCTCGTGGCCCGGCGCACTGAGGCCAAAAAGTCCAAGGATTTCGAAATAGCGGATTCCATCCGCGACACGCTCGCCCAGATGGGCGTGGAGGTGCGCGACACCCCGCAGGGTCCTGTCTGGGACATGCTCTGATCGCCTTCTGGCGGTGAGAGGACGATTCGCCATGCCGTATCCTATTCGAACACACCCGCGGCGCCTGCTCGCCCTGGCCCTGGCCGTGGCGCTGTTCATACAGCTCTCGGCGGGCCTGGCCTTCGCGCAGTTCGACTTCGACTTCAGCCTCAAGGACGAGAAGGAGCTCGGCCGCAAACTCGCGGTCCTCATCAAGACCCGCGTCCCCCTTGTGGAGGACCCGATCATCGTGGACTACTGCCGCGGCGTGGTGGAAAAGCTCGTGGATGCCATGCCGCCGCAGCCCTTCGACATCGAGGTGTACGTCATCCGCCACAGCGCCGTGAACGCCTTCGCGGCTCCGGCCGGCCACGTGTTCATCCACTCCGGGCTTATCCTCAACTTTGAGAAGGAATCGGAGCTGGCCGGGGTGCTCGCCCACGAGCTGGCCCATGTATCCGAACGACACGTGGCCGAGCGCATCGAGCAGATGCAGAAAGTCAGTCTTCTTTCGCTGCTGGGCGCGTTGGCCGGCATGTTCATAGGCGGCGAGGTGGGCGAGGGACTCGTGGTGGGCTCCCAGGCCGCCTCGGCCAGCGCCATGCTCAAATACACCCGGGACAACGAAACCGAGGCCGACCGCATCGGCATGAACTATCTGGTGGGCGCCGGCTACCCGGCGCGGGGCCTGCTCGAATCCTTTGAAAAGCTCCAGGTGTTCTCCAGGCTCAGCAGCGGGAACACCATTCCCACCTACCTGTCCACCCACCCGGGCATCGACGAACGCATCGGCTACATGGATTCGCTGCTCGACCGCATGAACCACAAGGCCTACGAGGACGAGGACAACTCGCAATTTTTGCGCATGCAGGCGCTGCTCCGAGCACACTACACCGACCCCAAAAGCGCCCTGCAACACTTTTCCCAGAAGGAATCCAAGACGCCCTGTCTGGACGCCATGGGCCGCGGCATCGCCCTGACCCGCATGAACCGCTACAAGGAAGCCGAGGTCGAATTCGACGAAGCGCTGCAGTGCGGCGCCTCGGACAGCCTGGTCTACCGCGAGACGGGCCGGTTCGCCTTTGCCAAGGGCGATTTCCGGAAAGCCGGGTATTTGCTGGAACGCGCATCCATCATGGACCCGGACGATCTCATGGCCCTGTTCTTCCTGGCCCGGCTGCTGGGCGACGAGGGCGAGTACGAACGCTCGGCCCAGCTCTTCGAACGCATCCTGCGCGCCATCCCGGAAGACCCGGAAGTCCATTTCCACTACGGCCGCATGCTCGGCGCCGCGCGGCGGCTTTTCGGCGGCCATCTGCACCTGGCCTACAGCGCCCTGTACGCGGAGGACAAACGCCAGTTCGAGTTCCACAAGGACAAGGCCTCCCGCCACGCCGCCTCCCCGGAGGACACCAGGGAGCTCGAGGAGTTGCAGGCCGTGTACGACGAACGGAAGGAGTATTGGAATGGATAAACCACACGGACGCCTCGCCGGGCGATCGCTGCCCGTGCAGCCCTGGAGGTCGCCATGAATCTGGCCTGCTGGAGCCTGACCGGAGGCGCGCTCTGCCTTGCGCAGGGGGATATCACCACCGCGCGGGTGGACGCCGTGGTCAACGCCGCGAACTCGTCCCTGGCCGGAGGCGGCGGCGTGGATGGCGCCATCCACCGCGCCGCTGGTCCGCAGCTTCTCGAGGCGTGTCGGAAAATCGTGGCCGAACGCGGCTCGCTGCCGCCCGGCAAGGCCGTGACCACGCCGGGGTTCAACATGCCGGCCCGCCACGTGATCCACACCGTGGGGCCCGTCTGGCACGGCGGCGCGTCCGGCGAGCCGGAGACCCTGCGCTCCGCCTGGACCGAAAGCCTGCGGGAGGCCGAGGCCCACGACGCTGCCACAGTGGCTTTCCCGGCAATCAGCACCGGGGTGTACGGCTACCCTGTGGACCAGGCCGCCGTCATCGCCCTGGAGATCGCGGCGCAGGGGCTGGAAACCTTGCGTGTGGATAAGATTTACGTCTATCTCCACGGCGAATCCTCCTGGCAGTCCTGGCGCGCCGCGGCGATTCGCCTGTTCGGCGACCCGCACCAGACCGAAAGTCAATGACGACAGAATACGGAGAAACACATATGCATTTTCGAGGGACCACCATTCTGGCGGTGAAGACGGACGCGGGAGTGGCTATGGCCGGCGACGGCCAGGTCACCCTGGGTCAGGCCATCGCCGTGAAGCATTCGGCGCGCAAGGTGCGCCGCATATATAAGGATAGGGTTCTGGCGGGATTCGCCGGAGCCACCGCGGACGCCTTCACCCTGTTCGAGCGGTTCGAGGGCAAGCTGGAAGAGTACCGCGGCAACCTGCTGCGCTCCGCTGTGGAGCTGGCCAAGGACTGGCGGCAGGACAAATACCTGCGCCGTCTGGAAGCCATGCTCCTGGTGGCGGACGCCGAGGCAATCCTG
>JBMCLC010000386.1:0-2992 GCA_048614715.1 Oceanidesulfovibrio sp. | reverse complement strand
CTTGTCCGGGGTCTTCTTGGTCATGGGGAAGTCCACGTCGTGGAGCAGTCCGGCAACGGCCCAGAGGTCTTCCTGGTCCGGCGCGAACCGCGCGGCCATGGACCGCATCACGGCTTCGGTCTGCTCGCCGTGCTCCACGAGGTGGGCGTCGGGTTTCTGCGCATGGATCAGGGCGAGGGCCTCTTCTCTGGTCATGGTCGTTCATCCTCCATGGTTGTTTCGAGTGGAAACGTTGTGGCCTCAGCAAGGAAAAATGGCAAGGTCCTTTACGTCGGAGCGAAAACCAGCGTATCAATAAAGGCATTAATCACGGGAGCGATATTAATGAGCGACGCCTTGTGCAGCACCACTGTCAACCAGGTTCCCCAGGCCGAGGACGAGACGCCGCGCGTCGGCATAAGCCGGTGTTTGCTGGGAGAAAATGTCCGCTACGACGGCGGCCATCAGCTGGATCGGTTCCTGCGCGACACCCTGGGCCGGTTCGTGGAGTTCGTTGGCGTATGTCCTGAAGTGGAATGCGGCATGCCCACGCCGCGGGATTCTCTGCGCCTGGTGGGCGACCCGGAAAATCCCCGTCTGGTGACTCGCAAGACTGGCGAGGACCACACCAAGCAGATGAAGATCTGGACCGAAAAGGCGCTGGACGACCTCGCCTCCCAGAACCTCTGCGGATTCGTGTTCAAGAGTCGGTCGCCCTCCAGCGGCCTTCACAACATCAAGGTATATAACGAGGAAACCGGCCAGCCCGTTTCGCACAAGGGCCGGGGCATATTCGCCAGCGCGTTCATGGAGCGTTTTCCCCTGCTGCCCGTGGAGGACGACGGCCGGCTGCACGATCCGCTTTTGCGGGAGATGTTCATCGAGCGGATATTCCTCTTCCGCAGGCTGCGCAGCAGTCTGGCGCGGGACATGAGCCGCCACGAACTCATCGAATTCCACGCCTCGCACAAGCTGTTGTTCATGTCCCACAGTCCGGAAAACGCGCGGGACCTGGGCTCGCTTGTGGGGCGCATCAAGGAGCGGCCCATAGAGGACGTGTACTGCGACTACCTGAAAATCATGCACGAGTGCCTGGAGCGCAAGCCAACGCCCTCCAAGCACCGCAACGTGCTGCAACACGCCCTGGGCTATTTCAAAAACCGGCTCACGAGCGACGAGAAGCAGGAAGTCTTGGAGATCATAGATCATTACCATCAGGGACACGTGCCGCTTATCGTGCCCGTCACCCTGATCAACCATTTCACCCGCAAGTACGACGAACCGTACCTGGGACGGCAGTATTACCTAAAGCCGCATCCCTTGGAGCTGGCGTTGCGGAACCATTCGTGAAACGAGTCCCAGCCGTTTTTGACGCTCCGCTCCTGGGGACGTATACGGTAAGGTGACTCACGAATCCCGATCCAAAAGCGCAACGACATGAAGAACTTTTCAGACGAGGCGCCCACTCCGCCCTGGCTCAGGTGGGCGCGTGAGATGCAGGCCATGGCCCAGACCGGACTGACATACGCCAAGAGCCATTACGACGAGGCCCTGTTCAGACGGTTCATGGAGATCGCCGCGGAAATGACGGCCATGCACGGCGGGCTCGAGTGCGCGCGCGTGGAAAGCATCTTCCTGCTCCAACCGGGGTATTCCACGGTGAAGGTGGACGTGCGCGGCGCAGTGATGCGCGAGGGCAGGGTGCTGCTTGTGCAGGAGCGGCTCGATGGCAAATGGTGCCTTCCCGGAGGATGGGCCGACGTGGGGGAGTACCCGTCCGAGATGGTGGAGCGCGAGGTAATGGAGGAGAGCGGGGTGCGGGCAAAGGCCGATCGGCTAGTGGGGCTGTACGACGCCAACCGCAAGGGCCGGCCGCTGGAGTTCTTCCATGCCTACAAGGCCGTGTTCCTGTGCAGGGACCTGGGCGGGCAACCCCGGCCTAGCGATGAAACCATGGACGCCGCGTTCTTCGATTTCGACGAACTGCCCGAGCTGTCCGTGAACCGCACCGATTCGCGCCATTTGGCAGAAATCCGCGAGCACCTGGCCGATCCCTGCCGGCAGGCGGCTTTCGAGTAGACATGACCTCGAGGAGGGGTATTCATGCATCGGACATTGACTTTTATGATGATATGCAGCCTGCTCGCTGCGGCGTGTTTCGGTGCGTCGGGCCCGGTCCTGGCGCAAGACGAGGCAGCTTCCGACGCGCCAGTCTCCGATGATTCGCTCCAATGCATCGCCTGCCACGAGGGTTTGCACCCGGGCATCGTGGAAGGATGGCGCAAAAGCCGCCACGCGCGGCGGACTCCGGCCCAGGGAAGGCAGGTGGACGAACTCGCCCGCCGGGTTTCCAGTCCGGACATTCCCGAGAATCTCATGAACAACGCCGTGGGCTGCGCTGAATGCCACACCATGCGGCCGGACGCCCATGCCGACACTTTCGAGCACGGCGGCTTCCAGGTGCATATCGTGGTCAGCCCGGACGACTGCGCGACCTGCCACAGCGAGGAGCGCGAGCAGTACAAGGACAATCTCATGTCCGAGGCGCACGGCAACCTGGAGAACAATTCGCTCTACCAGCAATTCGCACTCGCCGTGAACGGCCACATGTCCAGGAACAAGGACGGCGCGGTCCAGTTTACGGACAGCGGCTCCCAGACCTATGCGGAAAGCTGCCTCTACTGCCACGGCACCAGGCTTTCCGTGAACGGCACCAAGACGTACGAGACAGACTACGGGACGTTCGAAATTCCGGTGAGCGACGGCTGGCCCAACCAGGGCGCCGGCCGCATCAATTTGGACGGCAGCAAGGGAAGCTGCACAGGATGCCACACCAGGCACCAGTTCTCCATAGCAGAGGCGCGTTCGCCCTCTACCTGCAAGGAGTGCCATAACGGGCCGGACGTGCCCGCCTACCGGGTCTACTCGGCCTCGAAGCACGGAACCATATACGAGGCCAAGCGCGATGGATGGAACTTCGAGGCCGTGCCGTGGGTTGTGGGACAGGACTTCC
>JBMCLC010000385.1:0-2997 GCA_048614715.1 Oceanidesulfovibrio sp. | reverse complement strand
GAAGATTCCGGGGATGTTCTAAGTGGTTCGCGAGCGTCTGCCCGAGCCGCTCAAAGACCTCGTCGACCAACTCGCCGGCCTGCCCGGCCTGGGGCCCAAGTCCGCCATCCGGATGGCTCTCACAATGCTCGCCTGGCCCGAGGCCCGCACCCGGGAGCTCGGACGCGCCATCCACGAGTTGCGCGACAGGCTATGCATCTGCGATGAGTGCAAGGGGTTGGCGGACAAAAACCCCTGCGCCATCTGCTCGGATGCCCGCCGCAACCGCGAAACCCTCTGCCTGGTGGCGGAGTGGGACAGCCTCCTCGCCATCGAGGACGGCGGCTTCTACCAGGGGCTCTACCTCATCCTCGGCGGGCTGCTCGCGCCGCTGGACGGTATGGACGCCACGGGGCTGAACACGGACGTGCTCAGACAGCGCCTCGCCCAGGGCGAGGTCCGCGAGCTCATCCTGGCGCTGGGCACCACCCTGGAGGCGGAGAACACGGCGTCGTTCATCAAGAACACCATCGCGCGCGAGCAGCCGCATGTCAGCGTGACGCGCCTCGCCCAGGGCATCCCCCTTGGCGCGGAGGTCAAGCACGTGGACAAGGAGACGCTTCGGCAGTCGCTTCTCCACCGCCAGAGCCTGTAGGCACAGTACCGGGTCGTATGCCCCGGCGCGCGATAACAGAGGCCGCTTCGAACTGGTCCATATACTGGAGTGGGAACCTCATGCGAACGTTCATTTTCCTGCCGCCTCTCGCCAAACGGACCGGTGGACTGTCGCAGTTGCTCCAGGTCGCCGGGCACCTTGTGCGGGAGAGATTCGAGGTCGTTCTCGTAACGCATGGCAGCTGGGACGCGCCGTCTCTGGCAGCGGCGCCCGCGCTGGATGTGGAAAGACGGACTCTGGACGATGTGGTGGTCCAGCGCGACGACATATGGCTGGCGCCCGAGGGTTGGCCCAACGCCATGGCCCCGGCCCTGGATCGCTGCCGGGTCGTGGTGTGGTGTCAGAACTGGGCGTATCTCTTTTCCGGGCTGCCGGAAAGCGTGCACTGGAACAAGCTTCCGGTCTCGTTCCTCTCCGTGTCGCGTCCGGTGGCCTGGTATATCAAGGAAATGGTCGGCGCGCCGTCCCACATGCTCTGGCCCGGCATCGACCTGAAACGCTTCCACCCGCCCGCATCTCCGCCGTCGGGACCGCCGGCGATCGCCTGGATGCCCCGCAAGAACAAGGCGCTGGCGCATCAGATACGCGCGGCAGTGGAAAGCCGCCGGGGCAAGGTTGCGGCCAAGCCGATCCGGTGGGTGGAGATCGACGGCCTAGCCCGCGACGATGTGGCCGAGGTGATGCGCACGTGTCGCCTGTTCCTTTCCACGGGTTTTCCGGAAGGTTGCGCCCTGCCGCCTCTGGAGGCCATGGCCACGGGCCTGTTCGTGGTCGGGTTCGCCGGCGTGGGGTGTTGGGACTACATGCGCCAGGCTTGGCAGCGCGAGGAGTACGTGATCGAAAATCCTTACATGATGCGCGAGGCGCGCGGCGCCGCATCCGGCCCGGCCAAGGAAGAGGGAAACGGCTTCTTTGTGGCGGACGCCGACGTGCCGGCAGCGGCCCTGGCCCTGTGCGACGCCCTTAAGCTCATCGAATCGGATAACCCGCAGGCCGACAAGATCACCGAGGCCGGGGTGGATACGGCGCAGGGCTACAGTTTGGACGCCCAGGCGCGAACAGTGAAGGCATTGTGGCGCAAGGCCGAGCAGGGCGAACTATTCCCTGGTCCAAAATAATGGACTGATTTGGCATGGCTTCAAAGAAGAAAACTCCTCCGCCCTCGCCCCAGAGCTTAGGGTTGCCGGCAGGTGGTGTGGAGACTCACGCGCATCTGGACATGGAGCCGCTGGACGCCGATCTGGATGCGGTTCTGGAACGCGCATCCGCCGCAGGCGTCTCCCACGTGGGGCAGGTGTTTCTGGGCCCCGATGCGTACGAGAATGGCAAGGGCGCGTTCGAAGGCCGCGACGGGGTGTTCTTTATCACGGGCATCCACCCGCACGACGCGGAATCGGTCAACGGCGCGAGTCTCGATGCCCTCGCCAGGGCGTTTCGGAGCGATGCGCGCATCAAGGCCCTCGGCGAAATCGGGCTGGACTTCTACCGCGACTGGTCGCCGTTTCCGGCGCAGCATATTGCCTTCCGCGAGCAACTCTCCCTGGCGCGCGAAAAAGATCTGCCGGTCGTCATCCATTCACGCGACGCGGCCGAGGAAACCCTGGAAACCCTGGACGACATGGGCTTCTCCGATCGGCCGGTGCTCTGGCACTGCTTCGGCGGGGGGGTCGACCTGGCCAACGAAATTGTATCCCGCGGCTGGCTTGTCTCCATCCCCGGCACGGTGACCTTTCCCAAGAACGAGGCCATGCGCCGCGCCGTGGCAGCCATGCCCCTGGATGCACTGGTTCTGGAAACGGACTGCCCGTTCCTGACGCCCATACCGTACCGCGGCAAGACCAACGAACCGTCGTACCTCGCCTTTACCGCGGCGGAAGTGGCCCACATCCGCGATATAGAGCCGGCAGTGGTTTGGCGCGCCGCGGCGCGCAACGCCGCCGGTTTCTTCGGACTTTCACTACAGAGCAATTCATAAGGATATCAACACAATGGCGTTTTTCTCCAAACTCAAGTTCTGGAAAAAAGGCGAAGAAGAACTGGCGGTCTCCGCCGAGGAAGCAGAAGCTGCCCTGGAGGAGTCTGCCAAAGCCGCTCCCGAAGTTGCCCCCGAAACTCCAGAGGAAGCCGGCGAACCTGAACCCGGGATACCGGCCGAGGGAGAGCCTGTGGTCTCGCCGGCGCCGCCCGTAGTGGAGCCGCCGTCCGAGCGCCCGCACGCCCCGGAGCCCGCCGAGGTTCCGGCGCCCAAGCCCACGGCCGCGCCATCCGAGACGCCGCCTGCCGCGGTGGAGGATTGGCAAAAAGACCTCGACGCCATGGTCTTGCGAGACCGCAACCACCCC
>JBMCLC010000384.1:0-3002 GCA_048614715.1 Oceanidesulfovibrio sp. | reverse complement strand
ACCTCGCGGCGCATGCCGGGTTCGTTCCGCATGGCCTCGAACAGGCGGCGTCGATCCACGCCGCCGTCCGGCGCAATGAACCGCTCTCCGAACCGAGCGGCCAGAAAAAGCGCGCCGTCGCCGCCCGGCGCATACAGCTCTTCCACAGCCTGATCCGCGCTGAAGAAGGGTGCGGGATCGCGGCCGGGTCCGCCATGCTCGGCCAGAAACCGGGCCGCGGTGGTCTTGCCGCTGCCGGCCACGCCGGTGACCACCACACGCTGGACCGAGCGCGACAGGAGTAGAGGCAGCCGGCGCATGTCCAGGTGCGGGCGGCTGGATAGCTCGACGCGTTCGCGGGAAACAGGGTGGTGGAACCCGATGGTCCAGGCATGGAGCATCTGCCGCGTGGGCCGGAGCTGTTTGGGCAGGGCGTTGATGGCTTGTGACGCATCCGCTTCCTTGGGGCCGTAGACCGGATCGCCGAGCAGGGGATGGCCGATGTGGTCCATGTGCACGCGGATCTGATGGGTGCGGCCCGTGTGGATGATCACTACAAGCAGGGACCAGCGGCCGCGGGGATCGGCGTACAGAACGCGGTACTCGGAGAGGGCATGCCGTCCGCCTTTTTCGCATACGGCCATGCGGACCTTGACAATGGGGTGGCGGCCGATGGGCGCGTCCACCGCGCCTTGCGGCGGTTCGGGGACGCCGTGGACCAGGGCCAGGTACTCCTTATCCACGTTCCTGGAGGCGAAGGCCTCGGAGAGCGCGAGCCGCGATGCATTGGTCCGCGCCACCACGATGAGTCCGCTGGTGTCCTTGTCGATGCGGTGGACGATGCCCGGCCGGTCCTTGTCCAGCACCGCCATGTCCGGCCAGCGGGCCACGAGGCGGTTGACCAGGGTGGGCTCGTCGCAGGAGGGCGCCGGGTGCACGGTGAGCCCGGCGGGTTTGTCGATAACCAGGATGTGCTCGTCCTCGTAAAGCACGTCCAGGTGTCCGGCCATGGGCTCGGCCTGGTCCCGGTCCTGCTGCGTCTCGATGCGGACCTCCACGAGCTCGCCGCCGGCAAGGCGCATGGCCGGCTTGGTCTGCGCAATGCCGTCCACTGAGACCGCGCCGTCCCTGACCAGCCGCTTGACCTGCTCGCGCGAGAGCGCGTCGAGCTCAGGCGACCGTCCCATCCTGCCGCCCAGGAAAACATCGAGCCGCTCGCCGCCGTCCTCCAGTGTGGTTTGAAAGCGCAAGGTCGTTCGATCGCTCGAACCATCAGCTTCGTTATCGGGGGGCATACGCTGGCAGCCGCCGTCTGCACGGTCTGGTCAAGACGGTGCAAAAAAGAACAGGGAGCCCGCTGCGCCGGATGCAGGGGGCCGCTCTGCAGCGTGCATCTGTCGTCAATCGCGTGGCCTGGACGCCAGGACCGACGAGGAAAAGCCGGACTCCCGGACCCTCCGGCCGGGCTGGGGCTTTATGCGAAGAGCGAGCACCGTGTGTATTTGCAATTGGTTGCATGGAGAGGGAATTGGTTCTTGACCCGGTGTGATTTTGGTATTTAGAACGCCTGTGACTTACCGTATAACGTGTCGATTTCACGTCCGCAAGACGGCCTGCGTTGCGTGGTGCAGCATGCGGTCAAGTCCTTTTCGAACCGGTTCGTCTCGGCACGTCTCATCGTTCTATTTCTTGAAGGAGCTCAATCATGGTGCATGTGGTGGACCACCCCCTTGTGCGGCACAAACTCGGACTTCTGCGGCGGGACGATGTTTCCACGAAGAATTTTCGCGAGGTCGCCAACGAGATCGCCCGTCTTCTGACCTACGAGGCGACCAAGGACCTGGAGACCGAGGCGCTGACCGTCCAAGGTTGGGCGGGACCCGTGGATGTGGAGGAGATCAAGGGCAAGAAGATCACCGTGGTTCCCATTCTGCGCGCCGGGCTCGGCATGCTGGACGGCGTGCTGGACATGGTTCCCGGCGTCAAGGTGAGCGTGGTGGGCATCTTCCGCAACGAGGAGACCCTGGAGCCCGTGCGCTACTATGTGAAGCTCGCCAAGAACATCGACGAGCGCCTGGCCCTGATCCTCGATCCCATGCTCGCCACCGGCGGCACCCTGAGCACCACCATCGATCTGCTCAAGGAGGCCGGCTGCACGAACATCCGGGGGCTGTTCCTGGTGGCCGCGCCCGAGGGCATAGCGCGCATCGAGAAGGACCACCCGGACGTGCAAATCTATACCGCGTCCGTGGATGAAAAACTCAACGATGTCGGGTACATCCTTCCTGGCCTGGGCGACGCCGGCGACAAAATCTTCGGCACCAAGTAACTTTCGCACCACAAGGAGAATACCGTGGCGAATCCGAGCATGGGAACGGACTATGTCTTCCGGGGACGGGACGTACTGCTGGGCGCGCAGATGCTTTTCGTGGCTTTCGGCGCGCTGGTGCTCGTGCCGCTGCTCACAGGGCTCGACGCCAACGTGGCCCTGTTCACGGCCGGCGCCGGCACGCTGCTGTTCCAACTCATCACCCGTGGGCGGGTCCCGGTGTTTCTCGCCTCCTCGTTCGCGTTCATCGCGCCCATCATCTACGGCGTGAAGACCTGGGGCATCCCCTCCACGCTTTGCGGTCTGGCCGCCGCCGGCGTCGTCTACGTGGTGCTCTCCCTGATCATCCGCTGGCGCGGCACAGGCATCGTGAACCGGTTGCTGCCGTCCGTGGTTACCGGTCCGGTCATCATGGTCATCGGCCTGTCCCTGGCCTCTGTGGCTGTGTACATGGCCCTGGGCAAGTCAGGCGACGGCGCGGCGCAGCTCGTTCCGGAGAACACGGCCATCATCGTGTCCATGGTGTCCCTGGCCGCAACGGTGTTCGTCTCGCTCATGGGCAAGGGTCTGTTTCGGCTCGTGCCCATTCTTTCCGGCATCGTGGTGGGCTACGTGGTCTCGCTTTTTTTCGGCATCGTGGACTTTACCCCGGTGGCCGAGGCAGCGTGGATATCCTGGCCGTCGTTCGTGACCC
>JBMCLC010000383.1:0-3011 GCA_048614715.1 Oceanidesulfovibrio sp. | reverse complement strand
CGGAGCGAGGATATGCGGCGGCTGCTGGGGATGTGCCTGGAAACCGCCCACGTGCTGGCCGTGAACGCGGAGACGGACCACGTGGACATCCACGTGGACGGTGCGGACCGAGTCTCCCACGTGCCCGTGCACTACCGCTGCTCCCCTGAGGGCAGCGTTGCAGGCGGCGCCGCCGCGTTCATGCCGGAGGATATTGTGCTCGTGCTGAAGATAGCCCACACCATGGAACGGGTGGTGGTGGGCTTTGCGGACGGCGTGCGGCAGTGCGACGTGCGCCGATCCACAGTGCTCTGCTTTCTCGTGGAGAAATTCTCCTGCCTGTACGGCGATCTCGCCGTGGCCACGGGCAACATCGACGAGAACTACGCGTGGGTGCCCTCCTCCTGGTCCACGCATCTATTCCGCGGCAGGCACATCGCCCACGATCCGGCCATGGACGCCTATATCGCCGGGTATTGCACGCCGAGCTACGAATCCTGCTACGAGAAGGTGTATATCCGCGTGTGGGACGACGGTTCCGTGGACGAAGTGGCGGACCCCACGACCGAGAACCTGGAGACCGAGGACTGCTTCTCCGCCACGCGTTGGCGCAAGCTCATTGCCCAGACACGGTCCGTGCGCTGCCCCACCCTGCCTTCGTACGACAATCACCTTGCCGTGGGGCATGAACTGGTGGCCCCGACCCATCAGGAAAACGTCCTCCTGCCGGACGGCTCGCGCCTCGCCCTGTGCAAGTCACTGGCCGGCTTCGCCGCGGTCCTCGCGCCGCAGGCCCGCGAAGACGACCCGCGGCCGCGGACGCTCACGGCCTACGTAGTGCATGACCCCCACGAGCTGAGCCAGGAATGCGACATGATTTCAGAGGCCTACGTGGAGACTCGTGAGGTATGCCGCTACCGTCTGCCCGCCTGGTATTCGGCGATCACCGGCTGGGATTGGGCCCTGCATTGCGGATGCGGCAGCGAAGAGCACTGCAGCGCGGCCGTGGACGACTTCGTCGTCGATCCCGGTGACGAGATAGCCATGTACGCATGCTCATGGCATCCTGACGCAGAGGAATTCCACTACGACGAGGTCTACCACAAATGGCACATTTCGCACGCCACATGCCAGGCGCTGCGGTACCATTCCCAGAGCTTCCGAAGCGAATGCGAGTGCCTGGACATCGTTGTGGGCGACGTTATGTGCGAGTGCGTCCTGCTCGGGGTGCTGACCACCCAGGTGCCGGCGGTGTACAGTGTGGTGGATACCCGGACGCCGACCGCGATGCGGGACGTCATCGACACCGAGACGACGCTCATGCCACAAAACGCCCAGCCGCTTGCCATCACCAAGCCGCTGCCCGGTCCGTTTACCCTGTCCGGCGTGCAGGAAGACAACGGCCGGATCGTCCTCTCGGCCGGGGGCGGCTGGGACATTCCCTTTGAAAGCTCCCTGGAGTTCACGGACGAAGCCATGGAGGAAGCGGCTCTGGACTGCGAAGTGACGTGGATTCCCCCGGACCCGGACTTCCCGTCGCGCGACCCCGTCCTGGAGTTGGCGACGAGGACCGGGGCGCAGAGCGCTCCCGAGTGGCCGGAAGCCCACAACAACGAGCTGACCAGCCGGGTGGTGGACAGGCTGAGCCATCTCGTGGTGGAGACCACGCAGGGCAAGCCCAGCCAGGACGACCTGCGCGCCGGAAGGCATCCCGTGGCGCTGCTCACCCGCGGCCGGGTCTGGGTTCCCGGTCTGGAGACCGAGGCCGTGCAGCTCGACGTGGCCGGCATCCTGGACATCATCGAAGCCCATGCCGGCGTCCAGGGTTACGACTGCGCCGTGCTCCGGCCCTGGTGCTGTCTGCGCAAGTCTCCGGCTCCTCAGCCATAGCCGCCGGCTTTCGGCGGCTCAGGCCCTATGCGCGCCATGCCGCAATCTGCTAATAATGAAATCCACGGGCCGGACCGTACGATCGCTTTCGGGAGACACTAGCGACATGGACACGTTTTTTGATGTATTGCGCCTGGCCCACGAGGCCGTGGCTCGGGCGCTGGAACAGGCGGACAGCAGCGCCGGATCGTCCCCCCTGGCGGTGGACGCCACCGTGGGCAACGGCCACGACTCGCTCTTTCTGGCGCGCTCCGTGGGCGGTCACGGCATGGTGTTCGGGTTCGACTTGCAACAGCGCGCCCTGGACGCCGCCCGCATGCGCCTGACAGAGGCCGGGGTGACCGAAAGGGTTGCACTGTTCCACGCAAGCCACGAGCACATGGCCGAACTGCTGCCTGCCGAGGCGCATGGTCGCATCCGCGCGGTGATGTTCAATCTGGGCTACCTGCCCGGAGCGGACAAGTCCGTGGTCACAACGCCGCAAAGCACGGTGGCGGCCCTCGATGCGGCCTTGTCACTTCTCGCACCCGGCGGCGTCATCAGCATAACTGCCTATCCGTCCCATCCTGGCGGCGCGGAAGAGACGCAGACCGTGCGCGGCTGGTGCGCCGGGCTGGATTCGCCGTACAAGGCCATGGAATACGGCATGGCGAACCGTCCCGACGCCAAACGGCTCTTCCTGGCTGGGTGGCCCCGGGGCTGATTTTTTTCAGTACAGGCTGCACCACCCGCGCATCACCAGCACGAAAGGCCGCTCCTGGCCGAAGTGCTCGTGGATGTACGTGGTAAGCTCCTCGCGCAGGTCCCTGGTGCAGGCGACAACAAAGGAGATGTTGTCCTGGCGGTTGATGTTGCCGTCACCGCGCAGATGGCCGCCGTGGGACGGTCCGAGTTCGGTATAGCCGCCGGCCTTCGCGATGAGCATCTTCTTCAGTCCGGTGATTTTCTCGTGAAAGGTGCTGCCTTCGGACGCTGCCGTGGGCACCACGAAGAAGTGGATATAGGTGTTGTCCTCCGGTGCCGCTTGCTCCTGGGCAAGGGCCGGAGCCGCCGCGAACATAATGCATGCAAGAACGCCAACCGCGGCGCACATCCAAACCATCCCCGCGAAACCGCAACGAACATCACCGTGCAAACGCATC
>JBMCLC010000382.1:0-3014 GCA_048614715.1 Oceanidesulfovibrio sp. | reverse complement strand
GTTCGAGGACCTCTGGCTGGCGCCGGAGCCGCAACCATTCGAGCGCGACGTATTGACCCAGGACAACATGGAATCCGGATGGCGCCTGGCCTGCCGCCATGCCGTGTCCAGTATTCCGGACGGCGCGGTTCTTCATGTGGGCGCAGTGGACAGCCGGATCTGGCGCAAGGAATTCCACGCCGCGCGCCTGGAAGGCCCGGCGAGCCTCTGCCTGGCCGTGGACCTGGGCACCACGAGCCTCCACTGGGCCGCCATGCTCGAGGAAATGTGCGTGGCCTACGGCAGCGAGCTCAATCCCCAACTCGGCGCGGGCAGCGAGGTCATGTCGCGCATCGGCTACGCCCTCGATCCACAGGGAGGGCATGAACTGCAAGGCCTTGTGGCGCGTCGGCTGGAAGCGCTGGCCCAATCCATATCATCATCCCTCGGGTCGGATGCGCGTATTGACAGCCTTTGTCTCGTGGGCAACGCCGCCATGGTCGCCATCGCCTTGGGCAAGAGCGTGGAGGGCCTTTCCCGCGCGCCGTACAGGCTCGATTTTACGGGCGACGCCAAGGGACGCCTCTCCGATGCGCTGCCCGACTGCTACGTGCCGGCGCAGATCGGCCCGTTCGTGGGCGCGGACGCGGCGGCCGGGCTCGTCCCGCTGCTGCGGAGCAAGACGCCGAGACCCTTCCTGCTGGCCGACCTCGGCACGAACGGCGAGTTCATCCTCGTTCGCGAGCACGACGGACAGGACGAAATCTTCGCGACGAGCGTGGCCCTGGGGCCGGCGCTCGAAGGCATAGGCCTGACCCACGGAGCTATGGCCGGAGCGGACGTGGTCACACGGTTCGATCTCGGCCCCATGGGGCTGGTTGCCATGGACACGGAGGGGCGGACGCTCCAAACGGCAGCCGGCATTTCCGGCACCGGCTACCTCAGCCTCGTCCATACGCTGCTCCGCTCCGGCGTACTGGGTCAGGACGGGCGGTTCGCCACGGACGAACTTGCCGCCACCCCCCTGGTCCGTCGCTTGCTCGATGCCCTGGAAGTCCGAGCCGGCCGTCGCGTCCTGCGGTTGCCGATTGTCTATAAAAATGGACGGCGCATGCACCTCGATCCGCGCGACATCGAGGAACTGCTCAAGGTCAAGGCCGCGTTTCACGTGGCATTCGATGCGCTCGTGCAGGCAGCCGGCATCGCGGCCGGTGACATCGCCTCGGTGCAGCTCGCCGGCGCGCTGGGTGCGCATGTCCGACACGCAGACCTGGAGGGACTCGGCTTTGTAACGCCGGGTATGGTCCCGCGTCTGCATCCGGCCGGAAATCTGGCCCTGGAGGGCGCCAAGCTCTTGTGTTACGACACAACTTCCCGCGCATTGCTGGCTGGCCTCGCCAGGGACGCTCTGGTGCTCGATCTCGCCGCAGACCCCGGATTCCACGCGTCCTTTGCTGCCGCCATGACATTCGAGCACGCACTATGAGAGTTGAGCAATCAAACGACGTATCTTATTGATTTTTTTTATCTCCTGCGGCCAGGGGATCATCAATCATTTGAACCCCAATTTGGGTCCAGGGAGCGATGCACCCTGCCAAGGGACCCCCGGGTGACAGAGTCCCCCAAGCACTAACATCCTGGAACAAATCGCATGAATGAGAGTATTACCGTAGACACGCTCCTGCCGCCTTTGCCGGACGAGGCGGCGGCGTATCTGGAGCGATATCCCGAGCTCCTGAGCCGGGCCTTTCCCTTGAAGCGCAAGTACCGCTTGGCCCTGCCGGATAGCATTAAGCGGCTTTCGCGGGCGCTCACGAGCGAGCGAGGCGAGCGCCCAGCCGACTACCTGCGCGATCCGGCGCTGCTCGGCGCGTACCTGTATTACTTCCTGCCCTGGAATCTGTATCGGCTTACGCGGCTGTTCACCGGATTGCGCGAGCCGCTGCTGGGAATGCTCCCGGAGGAGTCCACTATCGTGGACGCCGGCAGCGGGCCGCTCACCACCATCCAGGCGCTCTGGCTGGCATTGCCGGAACGGCGGCAGGCTTCATGGTCCGTGAACTGCATGGATCTGGCGGGCAAGGCCATGAAGATAGGCCGCGATCTTTTGGACGACATGGCCGGCGGCCGCGCCGCCTGGAAGATGCGGCTCGTGCAGAAACCCGCGCCCGGCGGGGTGCGCGATCTGCCCAAGCGGTACAACCTGCTTATCGCCGCGAACCTCTTGAACGAGCTCGCCACGTCCCGGGACGATTCTCCGGGCGGCGCCGTGGCCGGCAGGCTTGGCCCCATGCTCGATCGCGCCGCTAATGCACTGCTTGTGGAGCCCGGCACGCGCCTGGGCGGGACGATGATATCGCATGCCCGCGAAACCGCGCAGGAGCGTGACTTCGTGCCCCTGGCGCCATGCCCCGGACCGTCCTCCCACGCCGTATCCGGCGGACTCTTCCCCTGCGCCGTGCTCTCCGCCCGGGGCCGGGGCCAGGCTTGGTGCCACTTCAAGGCTGCGGTGACCGGCGCGCCGGCGTGGCTGGAAAAGCTTACCAAGGATGCGGGATTCGGGCGCGAAGATGTTTCCCTGAGTTTCGTGCTGCTCGGCGGCGGCGAGTTCGTGCCGGAGCAGGACAAGCGCATGGAGGCGCGGGTGCTTTCCAATGCCTTCTCCCTGGCGGAGGGCGAGGCGGCCGGAGATTTCGGGGCCTATGCCTGCTCGCCGCGGGGGCTTGTGCTCCTGCGCGCCGGCAAGCGGGCCGATCTGCCGACACAGGGTTCGCGAGTTCGTGTGGAGCCACCCAGCGGGCCGGAGCGCGATCCCAAGTCCGGCGCGCCCATCGCGGAGATCGGGGACACGCGGTGATTGTCCATGATCTTGGACTGGTCGACTACGATGTCGCCCACGATATTCAGCTACGCCGACGTGCGGAGGTGGAGGCCGGAGCCGAGGAAACGCTGTTTCTTCTGGAACACCAACCTGTGGTCACCGTGGGCCGCTCGGGCCGGGCGCAGGGGCTCATGGTTCCCGAAGCTGTGCTTGC
>JBMCLC010000381.1:0-3018 GCA_048614715.1 Oceanidesulfovibrio sp. | reverse complement strand
GAGACGTTCACGATGCCGTTGGCGTCGATGTCGAAGGTGACCTCGATCTGCGGCACGCCGCGCGGCGCCGGCGGGATGCCGGTGAGCTCGAAGCGGCCGAGGGTCTTGTTATCGTTGGCCATGGGGCGCTCGCCCTGGAGCACGTGGATGGAAACCGAGGGCTGGTTGTCCGCCGCCGTGGTGAAGACCTGACTCTTGCGCGTGGGAATGGTGGTGTTGCGCTCGATGAGCGGGGTCATCACGCCGCCGAGGGTCTCGATGCCGAGGGTCAAGGGGGTGACGTCGAGGAGCAGCACGTCCTTGACGTCGCCGGCAAGGATGCCGCCCTGTATGGCGGCGCCCATGGCGACCACCTCGTCCGGGTTCACGGAGCGGTTGGGCTCCCTGTCGAAGAATTCCTGGACCTTCTTCTGCACCAGGGGCATGCGGGTCATGCCG
Organism: Oceanidesulfovibrio sp.; assembly: GCA_048614715.1. Taxonomy (GTDB): domain Bacteria; phylum Desulfobacterota; class Desulfovibrionia; order Desulfovibrionales; family Desulfovibrionaceae; genus Oceanidesulfovibrio. The sequence goes on along the minus strand of JBMCLC010000381.1, from coordinate 2,580 downwards.
CCCACGAGAACGACCTCATCGATCTCGGAGTTCTTGAGGCCGGCGTCATCCAGAGCCTTCTTGCAGGGCCCCATGGTGCGGTCGACGAGGTCGCCGACCAAAGATTCGAGCTTGGCGCGGCCGAGCTTGATCATGAGGTGCTTGGGACCGGACTGGTCGGCGGTGATGAAGGGCAGGTTGATCTCCGTCTCCATGGAGGAGGAGAGCTCCTTCTTGGCCTTTTCCGCAGCTTCCTTGAGACGCTGGAGAGCCATGCGGTCGGCCGAGAGGTCGATGCCGTTCTCCTTCTTGAACTCCTCAACCAGCCAGTTGATGACGCGCTGGTCGAAGTCTTCGCCGCCCAGGAAGGTGTCGCCGTTGGTGGCGCGGACTTCCACGACGTTGTCGCCGACTTCGAGGATGGAAATATCGAACGTGCCGCCGCCCAGGTCGAAGACCGCGATCTTCTCGTTGGACTTCTTGTCGAAGCCGTAGGCGAGGGACGCAGCGGTGGGCTCGTTGATGATACGCTTGACGTCGAGGCCGGCAATGCGGCCGGCGTCCTTGGTGGCCTGGCGCTGCGAGTCGTTGAAGTACGCCGGCACGGTGATGACCGCTTCGGTGACGGTCTCGCCCAGGTAGGACTCCGCGTCGGACTTGAGCTTGCCCAGGATCATCGCGGAGATCTCGGCCGGGCTGTATTTCTTGTCGGCCACCTCGACGTAGGCGTCGCCGTTGGAGCCGGGCACGATCTTGTACGGGGAGTGCTTCTCCCACTCCTTGACCTGCGGGGCTTCCGCCTTGCGGCCCATGAGGCGCTTGATGGCGAAGACGGTGCGCTCGGGGTTGGTGACGGACTGGCGTTTTGCGATCTCGCCGACGAGGCGCTCCTTGTCCGTGAAGGCGACGATGGACGGAGTGGTGCGTCCGCCCTCAGGGTTGGAAATGCACTTGGCCTCCTTGCCCTCCATCACGTACACGCAGGAGTTCGTGGTGCCGAGGTCGATGCCGATAATCTTACCCATATGAAATAAACCTCCTCCCAGAGTTCTGACAATAATCTATGCGCATTCACAGCGCAGACAGCGATGAAAAGCGGGACATGCTTTCGCAATCACCACATAGTAATCCATCATTCCCCTACGTCCAGGGGGGATAGCGAAATTTTTTAGCTGGTCCGCGTCACAGTGACCTTGGCCGGCCGCAACAGGCGGTCCTTGAGGATATAACCCTTCTGCAGCACGGCGCACACCAGCTCGGGCTCCATGTCGTCGCGCTCCTCGTGGGCGATGGCCTCGTGCTTTTCCGGGTTGAACGGCTCGCCCACCTCGCCCACAGGGGTCAGGCCCTGCCGGGAGAGGATGTCGAGGAATATCTTGCGGGTCATGTCCACGCCCATGACGAAATCCTTGCACGCGTCCACCTTGGCGCCGTGCTCCAGGGCGAGGTCCATGTTGTCCAGCACGGGCAACAGGTCGGCGAGCAGGCCCTCGTTGGCGAATTTGCAGAATTCTTCCTTTTCGCGGGTCAGGCGCTTCTTGAAGTTGTCCATCTCGGCCAGACTGCGCAGCCGTTCCTGGTCGGCCTGTTCCTTTTCGTCGCAGACCTTGCAGACGCGCTCCTTGCAGATGGCGACGAGTTCCTCGTCCGTCAGCTGTATCTCCTCGGGCATGATATTTTCTTCCGACCCGGCGTTCGCGTCGTCACCGTTCTTGTTCACGGGAATCTCCACGCGGCTGTCTCCTGACATGGGACATGCCTCCTCTTCACATGGTGAATGGTTTGCACAAAGACGCCGGCTTGGGGGCCGGCGCTAGAATCGTTCTTTGAGCATGTCTGTAAGCGTTTTCGCGATACAGTCAACCAGGGGGAGCACATTGGCGTAGTCCATGCGCACGGGGCCCATGATTCCGACAACCCCCAGGGGTTGCTGTCCGAAATCGCCGTAGGATGACGAGACGAGCGAGCACTCCTCGAGCTGGCCGAGCTGCACATCGGCGCAGAACGTGACCCTGATGCCCTCATGGGCGATGGTCCTGTCCAGGAGTTCGAGCAGCCTGCTGCGTTCTTCGAGCAGGCTGAAAATCTCGCGCATCTTTTCCACCTCCGCGAACTCGGCATGGGCGAAGATGTTGGTGGCGCCGTCCACGATGATGTCCCTGGACGTGGGCTCGTCGAAGGTGGAGCGGGCCAGCCTGAGCGCCCGGCGGGACAGGGCCTCGATCTTTCGTTTGGCCCCCTGGAGCTCGCGATGTATGAGCAGGCGCGCGCGGGACAGGGAATGGCCGCGGAAGTGCTCATTGAGGTAGTTGGAAAACTTGACCAGATCGTCCTGGGTGTAGGTTTCGCCCATGGGAATGAGCTTGTTCTGGACGATGCCGCCTTCGAGTACGAGCACGGCAAGGACAAGGCCGGGCTTGATGAGCACGAAATCGATCTCTTTCCAGCGGGCCTCGTCCTGGCTGGGCGCAACGATCATACAGACCTGGTTGGTCATGGTGGAGGCGAGCCTGGAGGCCTCCGTGAGAATGTCCTTGAGGTCGAAACCCGCGGCGGAGAGTGTTTGCCCGATTCGGTCCTTGAGCTCCGGGGGCAGGGGAT
>JBMCLC010000380.1:0-3027 GCA_048614715.1 Oceanidesulfovibrio sp. | reverse complement strand
CATTCGGATTCGTGGAGCCTCGGGATATGGCACCGGTTCGCGAGGCGCTCCAGCGTGTTTTCGCCGCCGGATATGGCGACCTGCCCTGAACCTTTTTCATCAACACACCATACCGCAAGGATTATACATATGTCCGATACACCGCTGTTTTTCTCCACCACGAGCTGCTGGGAGGCCTACTCCTCCGACGAGCATCGTGCGGCCATGGACGATATTGCCACCCGCTATCTGGATTTTCTCACGCGCTGCAAGACCGAGCGCGAGGTGGTGGCATATGTGAGCGAAAAGGCGCGGACCGCCGGCTATACCGAAGACCCCGCGTCCGGCAGGTACATGCGCATATTCCGCGACAAGACCATCCTGCTCGCGCGCAAGGGAGCCAAGGACCCGGGCCACGGCTTCCGTCTGGTGGGCGCGCACGGCGACTGCCCGCGAATAGACCTCAAGCAGCGCCCCCTGTACGAGGAGGTGGGCGTGGGCCTGGCCAAAACCCATTACTACGGCGGCATCCGCAAGCACCAGTGGCTCTCGCGTCCACTGGCCATCCACGGCGTCATCGTGAAGACGGACGGCGAGGTGGTCCGCGTGACCCTCGGCGAGGCCGAGGACGAGCCGTGCTTCGCCATTGCCGACCTGCTGCCCCACCTGGCGCAGAAGCAGTCCGAGCAGAAGCTCTCCGAGGCATTTGACGCGGAAAAGCTCTCCGTGATCATGGGCCACGAGCCCCTGCCCAAATCGGACGAGAAGGGCGACGCGGAAAAGAGCGCAGACGCCAAGAGCCGCGAGGCCAGTCCGGTGAAGGCGCATGTTCTGGAAATCCTGCGCGAGAAGTACGGCGTTGCCGAGGAAGATCTGTATTCGGCCGAATTGCAGGCCGTGCCGGCCGGTCCGGCGCGTTTCGTGGGTTTGGACCGTTCCCTGCTGGGAGGCTACGGCCACGACGACCGCATCAACGTGTTCGCCGCGCTGGAGGCCTTGCTCACCCTGGAGGCCGAGCCGGAGCACTGCCAGGTAGCCATTTTCTGGGACAAGGAGGAGATAGGCTCGGACGGCTCCACCGGCGCCAAGTCCCGGTTCATGGAGTACTGCGTGCAGGACCTCATTGCGGCCTGGAGCCCGGGCGTCTCCCTGGGCACGGTGATGGAGCGGACCAAGGCCATCTCGGCCGACGCGCACGCAGCCATCGATCCGGACTACCAGGAACTGCACGAGAAGCTGAACGCCTCGCTCATCGGCCACGGCCCCACGTTCTGCAAGTTCACCGGCCACCGCGGCAAGTACATGGCCAATGACGCCCATCCGGAATACGTGGCCTGGCTGCGCAATATCCTCAACGATGCAGGGATTCCCTGGCAGATGGCGGAACTGGGCAAGGTGGACCAGGGCGGCGGAGGCACCGTGGCCAAGCACTTGGCCGAGTATGGCATGGACATCATCGATATGGGACCGCCCGTACTCTCCATGCACGGGCCCTTCGAGCTGGCGAGCAAGGCGGACCTCTACGCCACGGTCCTTGCCCTCAAAACTTTCTTCGCGAGCTGAGCATGGCAGGAAAATCCGCGCCTCTCGTTATGGGAACCGCCGGGCACATCGACCACGGCAAGACCGCTCTCGTGCGGGCGCTCACCGGTATAGACACGGACCGGCTGCGCGAGGAGAAGAAGCGCGGAATCACGATCGAACTCGGTTTCGCCCACCTGGACCTTGCGCCGGACCTGCGTGTGAGCGTGGTGGATGTGCCCGGTCACGAGAAGTTCGTGAAAAACATGGTGGCCGGCGCCACGGGAATCGATTTCGTGCTCCTCGTGGTGGCCGCGGACGAAGGCGTGATGCCGCAGACGCGCGAACATCTGGAGATATGCCAGCTGCTCGGCGTGGGATCCGGCCTCGTGGCCATAACCAAGGCCGACCTCGTGGACGCAGAGCTGCTGGAGCTGGCCATGGAGGACGTGCGCGGCGCCCTGGCCGGCACGTTTCTGGACGAGGCGGTGATGATCCCGGTTTCCTCCCACACGGGAGAGGGACTGGATGCGCTGCGCGCCGCCGTGGTGGAGCTGGTGCAGGGCTATGCGCCGGAGCGACGTTCCGACCTGGCGCGGCTGCCCGTGGACCGCGTCTTCACCATGAAGGGCCACGGCACCGTGGTTACCGGCACCCTGGTTTCCGGCGAGCTGGCCATAGGCGACGAGGTGCGGCTCTATCCCAGGGACACTCGCTCCAAGGTTCGCGGCCTGCAGTCCCACGGCGCTACCGTGGAGCGCGCGGCGGCCGGCAGGCGCACGGCCGTGAACCTCGCCGGCGTGGAGGTGGAGGATATCGAGCGCGGCCAGGTGGTGGCCAAACCGGGCACGCTCTTTCCCACCACAGCGTGGGATCTCGAGATCACCTGTCTGTCCTCATCCCCGCGGCCGCTGAAGCATCGAACGGAAGCCCACTTCCACCACGGCTCGTCCGAGCGCATGGCGCGATTCTACTTTTTCGACCGCGAGGTGCTGGAACCCGGCGACACCGCCCTGTGCCAGGTCCGTTTTTCGGAACCCGTGTCCGCCGTGTATGCCGACCGCTTCGTGGTCCGCAGCTTTGCGCCGCTGCGCACGGTGGCCGGCGGCCGGGTGGTCAATCCGTTCGGCAGGAGGACGCGCCGCCGGGCCGAAGACATGGCCGCGGTCCGCAAGCTCGCCGAGGCCACGGGCGAGGAATTGGCCGTGGCGCAGCTGGAACGATCCGGGGAGGGGGGATTGTCCTTTGCCGAGCTCATGGCCGCCACCAACATGGAGTCCAGGAATCTGGACAAGTCGCTGCAGTCGCTTTGCGGCAAGCGGCAGGCCCTGCTTTTTGACAAGGACGAGCGGCGCTACGCCGCGCAGACAGTCGCCGAGACGTTGTGGGCCAGGGCCGCCGAGTTCCTGGCCGCGTTCCACGAACGGGAGCCTGCGGCAGTGGGCGTATCGCGCGGGGCGCTGTCCCAGGCCATGGGGCGCAAGGTGCCGGCCAAGCTCTCGCACGCACTGGTGGAACGCGCTTTCA
>JBMCLC010000379.1:0-3028 GCA_048614715.1 Oceanidesulfovibrio sp. | reverse complement strand
ACAGAATTTTATCGGACTTGTCGAGCACAAACTGGTCGATGGTCTGGGTGGAGTCAAAGTCTTTACGTTGATTGTACTTTTTGTGGCCACCGCCTTGAGCCGGGTGGGCAATACCTACAGGAAAAATACAACGAGGTCAGGATGACTAGGGCCTGTTTCTAAAAAATCTCTAGACTTTTACCGCGACCTTGCTAAACTGCTTATCATGAGCAGACACGATTTATCCGACGATCTTTGGCAAAGGCTTGAGCCCCATGTGCGCCCCCGACGTAAAGATCCTCGAGGAAGGCCAAACGCAGACACGCGGCGCATCCTCAATGGCGTTATCTGGATTTTACGCACCGGCGCTCCCTGGCGCGATTTGCCTGAAGAGTTTGGGCCCTGGCAGACGGTGTACAAACGTTTCAACGCCTGGGCCAAAGCGGGAGTTTGGGCAACAGTTTTGGAGGAATTCAGCCTTGATGCAGACTTTGAGTCCATCATCCTGGATGGTTCGTACGTTCGCGCCCACCAACACGCCACAGGGGCTAGGGGGGGACTCAAGAGCAGGCCATTGGACGCAGTCGGGGTGGTCTGACGACAAAAATTCACGCCACTGTGGACGCGTTGGGCGTAAACGGAAAAACAGCCCCACCTTCCCCACCCTCTCTTGATCTGGCATACACATCTGGTCCCGCTTGCGAGTCTCGACCACGGGAGGTAGTGATTGAGCATGAAACAGCTGTCGTTGCTGGATTTGCCGGAAGACCCGTCCTCCCACGAGGACGGCGGGCCCAGTCTGTGGTGGACCTTCAAGCACCGTCCCATGCACCAGCAGGCTGTCGAGGACTTCAGGCGCGACTACGGGGTGGAGCCGATTTTTCATTTCCAATGGCCACGGCGCCAGGTCTTCCTGGCCACCCCGGCCCCCTAATCATCGACCGCGACTCGGGAATGCTCGCCGGGCCCAGGGTGCACAAGCTGTGGCTGCAGGATTGCCACCAGGCCAAGGCCTTTCGGCCGCAAGACGTTGCCCCGCAAATCAGGGACACCCTCTCCGGCGCCCTTGACCGGGAGAGCTGGCGGCCCATGATCATGGTGGAGTTCAAGGTCCCGTCCACGCGCATGGAGAGACTGTCGGCCCGGCTTGCCGAGCAGGACGTCTTCGCGCGCTACTGGCCCGGACGGCGGGAACACTATGTGTTTCGACTCTTCGCCGATCCGGCCATCCTGGAGTCCCTGATGGGATCAGAGGCCTTGGTGTCAACCGGCTCAGGCCAGGATGTTCTTTGACATGGCGCCCCGCGGCAGCAGGGCTCGGAGATCGTCTTCACCGGCCGCGTGCGGCAGGCGCTCGAAGACGTGCAGAAGGTATTCGTGAGGATTGAGGCCGCAGGCCTTGGCTGTCTCGATGAGGGAGTAGATGGCCGCGCTGGCCCTGGCCCCCCGCGGCGACCCCGAGAAGAGCCAGTTTTTTCGCCCCACGGCGAAGGGCCGGATGGCGTTCTCGGCCACGTTATTGTCCGGGCTGAGCCGGCCATCCTCGAGATAGACCACAATGCGAGCCCACTGCCCCAGGGCGTAGCCAATGGCTTTGCCCAGCAGACTCTTGGGCGGCGTGGTCTTCAGCCGGGCGTCGAGCAACGCCTTGATCTTGTCCAGGATCGGCCGAGACCTCTCTTGGCGTATTCGCCAAATGTCTTCGGAAGCCAGCTTCTGCTCCCGCGCCTGCTTCTCCAGCCGGTACAGCTTGGCGATGAGGTCCAGCACGGTCCGGGCCGTGCCGCCGGATTTCTTTTTACCGCCGGCCTTGATCACATCAACGAATTTTCGACGCACGTGAGCCAGGCAGCCGACATGCCGGACGCCCTCCCGCTCGCCAAGGACGTTGTAGCCGGCGTAGCCGTCCGTCTGCAGGAACCCTTTGAATTCACCGACGATTTCCTCGGCGACCTTGCCGCCCCGGCCGGGATCGTAATGGAAGAGCACGACCGGCCGCTTCGGCTCGCCGCCTCGGGCCACCCACATGTAGGAATTGCTGGTGTTCTTTCGTCCGGGTTCCTTCAAGACCTGGACCCGTGTCTCGTCCATGTTGATGATGGGCCCGGCGCGGACTTCCCGGCGCAGCAACTCCAGCAGCGGCTCGCAGGCCTCGGCCGCCCGGAGCGCCCAGCCGGACATGGTCGCCCGCGAGATGTCCACCCCGAGCCGGCCGAACATGCTGGATTGCCGGTAGAACGGCAGGCCGTCCGCAAACTTGCCCACCAGGATGTAGGCCAGAAGCCCTGGGGTGACGATGCCCTGGGGGATCAGCTGCCGCGGCATGGGCGCCGTCTTGACCGTGGGCCCGACGTCCTCCACTCCCTCGCAGGCGCGGCAGGCGTACTTCGGCCGGATGTGGCGGACGACCTGGATTTTCTGAGGAACGATGTCCAGCTTCTCGGACACTTCCTCGCCGATGCGCGTCAGATCACAGCCGCAGGGGCAGACCTTGTCCTCCTCGGGGATATCGTGGACGACATCAACCCGCGGATAGGCTTCGGAGATGGGGCGGCGACCCTTCTTGCGACGAGTGTGGCCGGCGACCTCCGTGGTCTCGGCCTCCTCGTCGGGCTCCTGGGCGGCCTCGGCCTGCATGGCGGCCAGCTCCGCCTCGTCGAAGAGCGAGTACTGGTCTTCGCCCAGCCGGGGCCGGGCCTTCTCGGAAGCGGCCGCAAACCGCCAGGCCTTGAGCAGCCGGATCTGCTCCTGCAGCTGGGCCACGAACTGCTCGTGGTCGGCGATAACGGCGTCCCGCTCAGTGATAGCGGCGTCCCGGTCAGCGATGACGGCCTTGTGCTCGACGATGGCCGCCTCTCGGTCCGCGATGGCGGCGTCCCGGTCGGCGATGATGCCCTTGAGGGCTGCGATGTCGTCAGGGAGAAACGCGGCTTCCATGCGACTTTCATACACGCAACACTTTGAAATGTCAAGAGATTTCTTTCAAATTTCTTCAAAAAATCACACCAGGGTCGAGTACTCCAGCTTGGCGTGGCCACGGGACTGGAGA
>JBMCLC010000378.1:0-3029 GCA_048614715.1 Oceanidesulfovibrio sp. | reverse complement strand
GCGGCCGGTCTCCAGCACGTAGCCGCGGTCCGCTATGCGCAATGCGTTCTTGGCGTTCTGTTCCACGAGGAGCACGGTGAGGCCGAGTCGCTCCTTGAGCTCCACGACATGGCTGAAGATGTCACGGGCGATACGCGGCGCCAGGCCCATGGAGGGTTCGTCCAGCAGCAACAGGCGCGGCTTGGCCATGAGCGCGCGGCCGATGGCGAGCATCTGCTGCTCGCCGCCGGAAAGCGTGCCGGCCAATTGGTGGCGGCGTTCCGCCAGCACCGGAAACATGGCGTAGATCTGTTCGAGGTCGCGGCGGGCCTCGTCCTTGTTCTGGCGCACGTACCCGCCCAGGGCCAGGTTGTCGGCCACGCTCATGGGGCCGAACACCAGCCGGCCTTCCGGCACGTGGGAGACGCCCATGCGCACGATGCGCTCGGCTCGGGCCTTGTGGATTTCGGCGCCGTCGTAGGCGACAGAGCCGGAGGCTGGCCGCACCAAGCCGGAGATGGTGGTGAGCAGGCTGGTCTTGCCGGCGCCGTTGCCGCCGATGAGCGCAACGATCTCGCCGGCGTTCACGTGCATGGAGACGCGCTTCACCGCGTGGATGCGGCCGTAGAAGATGTCCACGTTGCGCAGGGTGAGGAGGGATGACTTGCTCATGAGCCGGCCTCCTCGGCTGCGGTTTCGTGCAGGTCGTCCTCGTCGTCTTCGCCCAGGTAGGCGGCAATGACGCGCTCGTCCTGCTGGATTTCGGCCGGCGTGCCCGTGGCCAGCACCGAGCCGAACGAGAGAACCATGATTTCGTCGCTCACGGACATCACCAGGTCCATGTCGTGCTCCACCAGGGCGATGGTCAAATGGAGCTCGTCGCGCATGCGCGCAATGAGTGCGCCCAGGTTCTTGGTCTCGCGCATGTTCAGGCCGGCGGCTGGTTCGTCCAGCAGAATGAGTTCCGGGCTGGCGGCTATGGCCCGGGCAAGCTCCAGCGCCCGCTGCCCGCCGAAGGGCAGGTCGCCTGCAGAGCGATCCAGGGGGCCGTCGTAGCCCACGAACTCCAGAGCGCGGCGGGCCTGGTCCTCGTGCTCGCGCTCTTGTCTGGTGTAGCGAGGCGTCTTCAGGAGCGCATCCAGAAAACCGTACTCGATGGTCCGGTGGCAGCCGGTGAGCACGTTGTCCAGCACGCTCATGTTCGTGAAAATCTCGAGATTCTGGAAGGTCCGTACCATACCGGAGCGGGCGCGCTTATGGGCCGGCATCGCGTCAATGACTGAGCCGTTGAAGCGGATGGAGCCGCACGAGGGCTCGACCAGGCCGGTGAAGGCGTTGAACAGGGTGGTCTTGCCCGCGCCGTTGGGGCCGATGATTGCGGTGATGGAGCCCTTGGCCACGTCGAAATCCACGCCGTCCAGGGCGATGACGCCGCCGAAGCGCACGCCCAGGCCGCGGCAGGAAAGCATCGTCTCAGCCATCGCGCTTCTCCTTTTTGGGCCGCAGCCGGCCGGCGAGGTTGATTGCGCCGCCAACGATGCCCTGGGGCAAAAACATCATGCAGACTACAAGGATAGCGCCGAAGAGCAGGATCTCGATGTTCTCGAACACGCGCAGGAACTCCGGCAGGGCGGTGAGGAAGAACGCTCCGACCACGGAGCCCCACAGCGTGGCCATGCCGCCGAGCACCACCATGGTGATGAGCTCCACGGAGTAGAGGAAGCCGAAGCTCGAAGGCGCGATGAAGGTGAGGTAGTGCGCATAAAGGAATCCTGCCAGACCGGCGAAGGCTGCCGAAAGCACGAAGACCATGAGCTTGTAGCGGGCGATGTCCACCCCGGCGATCTGCGCGGCCTTTTCGCTGGTGTGCAGGGCCTTGAGTGCGCGGCCGAAGCGCGAATCGATGAGGTTGCGCGAAATGAGGATGACCAGGGCCAGGACCGTGGCCACGAGATAGTAGTAGGACAGGTCCGACTGTACGGTGAAGCCCAGCAGCGTGAGCCGCGGAATGCCCACAAAGCCGGACGGCCCGCCCGTGAGGGAGATGGTCTCGTTGAAGAAGATGAAGACCACGAGGCCGAAGCCCAGGGTGGCCATGGCCAGGTAGTGTCCTGTGAGTTTGAGCGTGGGGATGCCGATGATGAGCGCCACCAGGGAGGCCGCGCCCACGGCGATGACCAGGCTGAGCTCCATGGGCAGGCCGAAGGTGGCCGTGGCCACTGCCGTGGCGTACGCGCCCAGTCCGTAGAACGCGGCATGGCCCAGGGAAATCTGGCCGGCGTAGCCCAGCAGCAGGTTCAGCCCGGCGGCGATTATGGCGTTGATGCAGGCGATGATGAGCACGCTCACATAGTACTCGTTTGCCAGGAAAAAAGGCAGCACGAGCAGCAGGGCCAGGAACAGTGCTGGGACCACGAGGCTTTTGGCGATGGCGCGCAGCATGGTCTAGACCCGTTTGACCTGGGCCCGGCCGAACAGCCCGGACGGTTTGACGAAGAGCAGAAGCAAAAGAACGATGAACGCGAAGGCGTCCTTGTAGCCGGAGGAAATGAGACCAGCGCCGAAGGATTCGAGCACGCCGATGATCAGCCCGCCGGCCGCCGCGCCGAAGGGGTTGCCCAGTCCGCCCAGAATGCACGCGGAAAAGCCCTTGAGGCCCAGCATGATGCCGCGGTCGTACGAAGTGAGGGTGAGCGGCGCGAGTATGGTGCCGCCCACCGCCCCCACGAAGGCCGAGAGCATGAAGGAGAAGAGCACCATGCGCTCCACGCTGACGCCCATCAGGTAGGCGGCCTTGCGGTTGTAGGAGCAGGCGAGCATGGCCTTGCCGAACAGGGTCCGGGTGAAGAAGAAGCGCAGCCCCGCCAGAATGAGGCCGGTGATGGCGAGAATCCAGATCGATTGCGGCATGATCGTCGCGCCGGCCAGGGAGAGGGGCGTCTCTCCGGAGAAATGCGGCAGGGCGAAGGTGTCCTTGCCCAGGGTTATCATGATGATTCCGCGAATGACGATGGAGACGCCGATGGTGATGATGATGAGCTGGATGACAG
>JBMCLC010000377.1:0-3033 GCA_048614715.1 Oceanidesulfovibrio sp. | reverse complement strand
GCTTCTGGTCGGACCCGGAATTCTCCCTGCGCCGTTCGCCGTATGGTCCTGTGATCACGGACGTGAAGGCCGTGCCCTCGGCCGGCGGCCGTGAGCTGGCCCTGCGTTGGATGGGCCACCGCCCCAGCGACGAGATAGGCGCCCTGCTCGCCGCCAACAAGGCGAGCACCTGGGAGGAGTTCCGCCACGCCTTCAAGACCTTCGCCGTCTCCGCCCAGAACATGCTTTACGCCGACGCGGAAGGGAACATCGGCCTGGTGCTCGCCGCGCAGTTGCCCCTGCGGCCGGACTGGCACGCCTCCAAATTCATCCTCACCCCGCAAGAGGCCGACGATTCCTGGAAAACGATCCTCAACGTCCTGGAGCTGCCGGCTTCCTACAACCCCGAAGACGGCTACCTGGCCTCGGCCAACAACCGGCCCACCACGACCATGTACCAGATCGGCTACTTCTTCCCGCCCGATCTGCGCATCCGCCGCCTGCGGGAGCTGCTGCACGACAGGGAAATCCATACGGTGGAAAGCCTGGCCGCGCTGCAGCGGGACGTGTACTCCATCGAATCCCACAGGCTGGCCCGCCGCCTGACGGCGCTGGTTCCGGATGACGCCTTCATCGACGCGCCGGACTCACAAGCCATGTGGGAGGCGATCCGCGGTTGGGACGGAACCTACGAGGCGGATTCCGCCGGCGCCTTCACCTTCGAGTCCTTCCTCGCGCACTTCGCGCCGGACATCTCCGAAACCGCGGGCAAGGCCGTCGTCTTCGAAAAGCTCAAGGGCTCAGCGCATCTGCGCGGATTCATGCTCAAACTGCTGGAGGAGATGGACGAAACCACCGTGCGCCGGGTCATCGCCAAATCGCTGGAGCAGGCCGCAAAGACCAAGAGCGACGGCGCGGTGTGGGGCGATATACACCGCCTGCAGGCGCGCCACATGCTGGCCAGCGTGCCGCTCATCGGCTCGCGCTACGTGTTCGGTGACTATCCCGTGGGCGGTTCCCAGGAAACCGTGATGAAGAGCGCCCATCCGCTCTCGGCGGAACGCCACCGCACCACCTACGGCTCCCAGGCGCGGCACATCTCGGACCTCTCGGACCCGGACGCCAACTACTTCGTGCTGCTTGGCGGCGAGGACGGCTGGATAAACAGCGCGAACTTCATGGACCAGATTCCGCTCTGGCGCACAGGCGCATACATCCGCATGCCGCTCACCAGGGCCGGCCGCGACGCCGATTTCACGCGTTCCCTTTCCCTGCATCCGGCGGAGTAAGACACCAAAAAACAAGAGGGACTGGACCTCCAAGGGACTCCGCCCCTAACCCCTGCAGGAAGCTCTGCTCTCTGGATGCCGGAGGCGCACAAAAGTATTGCCCATCACCAGCCCCGAGCGCTGGAGATGATCTCCACGTTGCGCAGGCCGTCCTCCCCGGTCACGCGCAGTTCTTCCTCGCCGCGCACCGCGGCGCAGAAATGGTCCACCTGCGCCTCGTAGAGGTTTATCTGCTCCACGTCGTTCTTCTCCACGCCGGGCCAGCCGGGTTCCATGAGGGTGATGGAGCCGCCCTGACCGAACATGACGTCCTTGGCCACGGCAAAGCCTTCCGTACCGTAGATTTCAAAAAGAAATCCCGGGCCGGGCGCGCCGGTGGAGCATTCCATGAGTCCCAAGCCGCCGGAATCGAACCGCGCCATGACCACGGCGTGGTCGTCGGATTCCACGTGGAACCGCTTGGTGGCGAGCTCGCCTCGCACCTGATCCGCCTCGCCCAGGAACCAGCGCAACAGGTCGATGAGGTGGGTGCCGATATCGTTGATGGCCCAGCCGCCGGACGTCTGCCCGGTGGCTCGCCATGACGAGGGCGGCGCAGGGTAGGCGTGGAACATCCGCGCCCGCGCCTCCACGGGTTTACCGAAACGGCGCGCGATAAACCGTTCCCGCAACAGCCGCAGCTCCGGGTGGTGACGCATGTGATAGCCCACGGAAAGGAGCACGCCGTTGTCCTCGGCAGCTTCCACCATGGCCTCGCACTCATCGGGGGTTACGGCCATGGGCTTTTCGCAGAGCACGTGCTTGCCCTCGACCAAGAGCGCCAGGGCGTGGTCCTTGTGCATGTGGTTGGGGCTGGCTATCCAGACCGCCTCGATGTCCGGGTCTTCGGCCATGTCGTCCACACTCTGGTACACCTTGGCCGCGCCGAGCCTGTCCGCGAAGTCCTCGGCGCGGGAACGGTCGCTGCCCACGCAGCCGTACAGCTCGCCCCGCCGTGAACCGACGATGGCCGGGCCGAAAGTGTGGCCAGCGAATCCGGACGTGCCCACGATGCCCCAGCGTACATTCGCCTCCCGCGTCATGTCGTGTCTCCCGTTGTTTACGTGAAACCAGGATGCGTCGCGGCTGGAACGAAACCGCGGAGGGAATATAGCACATTCCCAGCGCCGGTGCATCAGCGGCGGAGCCGTCCGGTCCGCGAGGACTGATGCGGAGGGAAAACAGCAGCCGGCTACGACCGCCTGTCCTCGAGCCCGGTGGCGACGGGGAAGGTGAGAATGAAGCAGGCGCCCTCGCCGTTCATGGAAGCGGCGTCGATGGAGCCGCCGTAGTCCTTCACGATGCCGTAGGAGATGGACAGGCCGAGGCCTGTGCCCTTGCCCACGTCCTTGGTGGTGAAGAACGGCTCGAAGACTCCACCCGGATATTGCGGACATTGAGATGCTGGCTATGATGCGGAGCGGGCGGGCGGAACACGCGGCGCCGGCTTTGGTCAGGAAATCGGAGAGCGCTCCCTCTCCCGATCCAGCGCCGGGCACAGCCGCGCGTCCTTAATCAGGTCCGCGAGGGTGTACGAGTCCAGCATCCGGTACATGGCCCGGTGGGCGTCGTCCCAGATGGAGCGGCGCAGACACACGGCGGCGCGTTTGCACGAGGCAATATCCCCTATGCAGTCCTGCACCGAATCCTCCTCGCCTTCCAGAATCCGGGCCACGGCGCCGATGGAGATGTCCTCGGGCTTCCTGGTGAGGATATTGCCGCCGTT
>JBMCLC010000376.1:0-3034 GCA_048614715.1 Oceanidesulfovibrio sp. | reverse complement strand
CCATGGCCAGAGCTAAGAACTACCTCATGTGGAACATGACGCGGAAGTGCAATGTCCGTTGTCACTACTGCTACTACCCTCACGATCCGGGCCCGGTGGAAGATAACCTTCCCGTCGCCATGCTCAAGGACTTTCTGGACGGCACCGGCCGCGAGTGGGTGGTGGGCATGACCGGCGGCGAGCCGTTTCTCTATCCCGATTTCGTCGGCCTGTGCGCCATACTGGCCGAGACCCACAAGATATCCGTGGACACGAATCTGAGTCTGACGAAAGAAGTCGGCCGATTCGCCAGAACCATCGACCCGTCCCGCGTGCACGACCTCTACGTGGCCCTGCACGTGGAGGAGCGCGAGCGTCGCGGCGGCATGGACGCCTTCGTGCGCAACGTGAACGAACTCACGGACCGCGGCTTCAACGTGGTGGTCAACTATGTGCTCCACCCGGACATCATCGGCCGCTTTGCCGAGGACCGCGACCGCCTGGCCGAAAAGGGCGTGGTCATTACCCCCCGGCCGTTCAAGGGCGTGCACCAGGACCGCGAGTACCCGGCAGCCTACTCCGCCGAGGCCAAGACCCTTTTCAGCAGCCACCCGGGCGCGGGCAAGAAGACGGTATTCGATTTCTGCGGCGTGCTGTGCAACGGCGGCCGCAGCTTCATCCGCATGGAGCCGGACGGCACGGTATTCCGCTGCGCCGGCGAGAAAACCATAATGGGCAACCTGCTCACCGGCATCGAACTCTACGATGAGCCCATGCCCTGCCGGGCGCGGCGCTGCCCGTGTCTGGGGCCGAACCATGTGGTCCTTTCCGATGTGGAGAACTGCCAGTTCGAGGCCATCAAAATGGCCAACGTAGGCAATATGGACCAGGCGGAAACACTATACAGGCAGGCCCTGGCCGCCGACCCGGCCCTCTCCACGGCGCGCACCAACCTGGCCATGCTGCTGTGGGAAGCGGGCGAGACGGCCGAGGCAGAAGCCGGGTTCCGCCAGGCCTGGACCGACGACCCCGGGGACCCCTACGCCGCCGGCAACCTCGCCGCCGCGCTGGCCGTGCGCGGAGAGTTGGAGACGGCGCGGTCCGTAATGGACGAGTTCATGGCTTCGGACGCGCACAAGCTGGACAAGCGATTCCTGGAGCGGCTCAACCAATCCCTGGCCGCGAACGAACCCCCGGCCGGCTGGCCGCGCTCCACCACGGCCATTCTGCCGCAGGCACGACGCACCGTAACGCCGGTGCTCAGGAACTCGTCCGCATGTTCCACTCCGCAGAAAATGGCTGATGCAGCGAAGCGATAGGGCTCGGGAAATGTTCCCCAAGCGCTGACGGCGCTAATTGCTTTCTTTCATGAAACGAATGGATGTGGCGATGCACACCACGAGTATGGAGCCTATGTTGTGCGTCACCGCTCCGAGGATGGGAGAAAGCAATCCGTAGAAACTGGCGGCCAGAGCCACTGCGTTGATGCCAAAGCTGAGCAGGATGTTGATTTTGATGATCCTGGACATCTTGCGGCCGAGGCGAATGAGAAAGGGAAGCTGGTCCAGACGGTCGTTCATCAGGACGATATCGGCCGTCTCCAAAGCCACATCGGCACCGCGAAGCCCCATGGCAATGCCGATGGTGGCCTCTTTCAAAGCCGGGGCGTCGTTCACCCCGTCGCCAATGTAGACCACCTCGCCCTTGGCGTAGGACCTGATTTTCTCGAGCTTCTCGTCCGGTTTCTGGTTCGCATAGAACTTCTGTATGCCCACATCATGCGCGACCTTGCGCACGGACGGAAGTTGGTCGCCGGATATGATGAAGATGTCATCGATCCCCTCGCCCCGCAGCTCCCGAATGGTCTTTTCCGCCGTGGTTCTGGGTCTGTCCATAAAGCTGATGGTCCCGTTGACGTCGCCGTCCACGATGACGTCCACATTGGTGTAGCCCTCGTCGTCGGATTCCCGGCTCGTGGAGATTTCCACACGGCGCCCCTGGATTCTGCCGGAAATGCCGCGCCCCGCCACGGTGTGGATGTCTGTCGCCTTGGGCAACGGGAGGTTCATCGATTCCGCCCGCTCCACTATGGCTATTCCTAGGGGATGGAGGCTCCCTTTCTCAATGGCCGCCGCCATGCTCAGCAGCCCTTCCTCGGACTGTCCGTTGGCCGGTCGGATTCCCACGATTTCCGGCTCCCCCTGGGTGATGGTTCCGGTTTTGTCAAAAAAGTAGCCCGATGCAGTGGCGACGTACTCCAGGTATCGCCCGCCCTTGACCAGAATACCCGCCTTGGCCGCACGGCCAATGGCAGCCACGGTGGACACGGGGCTGGCCAGCAGGAAGGAGCAAGGGCACCCCACGATCAGCACGGTAATGGCGCGGCTCGTGTCCTTGGTTGCCAAATATGTCAACGCGGCGATTGCCAGGATGATGGGGGTGAACCAGGTCGCGTACTTGTCCACGATTATGCCGCTTTCGGTCTTCTGCTGCTCGGCGGCTTGGACCATCTGGATGATGCGCCCGATCGCGGAGTCCTCGCCCACACGCTCGGCCCGGATTTTAATGTACCCGTCCACGCAGATCGTTCCGGCGAACACCTCGTCGTGCAGCTTCTTGACGATTGGTATGGATTCTCCGGTAATGGACGCCTCGTTCACCGAGGTGCCGCCCTCGATGACGGAGCCGTCCACGGGTATGGTGTCCCCGGCGCGAATGACCAGAATATCGCCTTGCTGCACCTCTTTGACGGCAACTGTTTTTTCTGCGCCGTTCACTTCCATCACTGCGGTTTCCGGCGTTACCTCCACCAGTGCGCGGATGGAGTTTCTGGCGCTGTCGCTGACAGCCTCTTCCACCAGAGCGCCGAAAACCATGATGGCGCTGACAATGGCGCCCTCGGAGTAGTAGCCGTTGATGATGCAGGCGATGATGGCGATACTCACCAACTCGTCCACGTTGATTTCCCGGGCCATCACCCCTTTGCCGGCCTCCAGGACAATGGGCAGACCGTTGATCGCAATGGAGGCGAGCAGCAGCAGCTCGCCGAGGGACA
>JBMCLC010000375.1:0-3038 GCA_048614715.1 Oceanidesulfovibrio sp. | reverse complement strand
CTCGATGGTGATCTCGCTGGTGCCGTGGCCGGTTATCCTGGCGCCGCACTGGATGAGAAACTCGGCCAGATCGCAGACCTCGGGCTCGCGTGCCGCGTTCTCCAGCACGGTGGTGCCGTCGGCCAGGCTGGCGGCCATCAGCAGGTTTTCCGTGCCGCCCACCGTGGGGAAGGGAAAGGCGATGTGCGCGCCCTTGAGGCCTTCGGTGGTACCCTCTATGTAGCCGGCGTCCAGATTGAATGTCGCGCCCATCTTCTCCAGGGCTGTCAGGTGCATGTCCACTGGACGCGCGCCGATGGCGCAGCCTCCGGGCAGGGCCACGGACGCCCGGCCGAGCCGCGCGAGCAGCGGCCCCAGGCAGAGGGCCGAGGCGCGCATGGTGCGCACCAGCTCGTATGGCGCCTGGTAGGCGACCTCGCAGGGGTGCGCGGTCACGTTGCCGTCTTCGTCCATCTCCGCAGGACAGCCCAGCACCTCGAGAAGCTTGAGGGTGGTGCCGATGTCCCGCAGCCGGGGCACATTCGTATAGTACACCGGCCCTTCCATGAGCAGTGAGGCAATAAGGATGGGCAGGGCCGCGTTCTTGGAACCGCTGATGGGCACGACACCGTTGAGGGGGCCGTTGCCTTCGATGATGAGAATGTCCATGAATGATCCCGATAGGTTTCGTACTGGTTGCTGCAAAATGGAGCGACACCGTCTTGGGTCTTGACCCCGAGGCTCCTCTTGGTTAATTTACCTTCTTCTTTACGGCGGGAGTAGCTCAGTAGGTAGAGCACACGGTTGTGGCCCGTGTGGCCGTGGGTTCAAGTCCCATCTCTCGCCCCATTCGGAGTTCCAAGGCCGCGGCTCGTGTCGCGGCCTTTTTCTTTTTCCGGTCTATAGAATCTGCGGTGCCCCCGCAAGGGAGCCGCCCTGCTTGTTTGCATATTCTTCACGTAGACCGATTTCCGCGCCCCGTGAGCGTTTGCAGAAGCGTCCGCGCCTCGTGAACACCCAGGGCCAGGGCCGCCGCCATGTAGCCCGCGCCGCACAGAGGAGCGAGCGCCAGCACGGACCACCGCCGCCACGCCGGCGGCAGCGCATCGCACACAGCCCACGCCGCAAGGAACACCCCGGCCGAAAGCGCAAGGGGCACGGCCGCGCGTTTCACGATACTCCGCCACGCCGCGCCATGGACCGCTCCGGAACGGGACGATACGGCCCGCGCCTGGACCAGGAACACGACCCACGAGGCAACGGAGCCGGCCGCGGCCAGACCGGCCGAACCCTGCCAGGCCAGGCACGGCCATGCAAGCACGGCGAAAGTGGCCACGCCGGCTAGGGACGCGGCCATGGCCTCACGCACCATGGCTCCGGCAAACAGAACAGCGACCAGGGCGCGGCTTGCCGCCAACGCCGGCAAACCGATGGTGAAACCGCGCAGTGTGCGCGCCGTGACGTTGGCGGCCTGTGAGTCGAAGGCGCCATGCTCGAACAGGAGCGAAGTGATCGGCTCGCTCAACGCCAGCAGGCCGGCCATGGCCGGCAGGGTGAGGAACAGCGAGAGTGCGATACCGTCCTGCCAGACACGGCGGAACTCATCATGGCGGCTGCCGGCATGATGCGCCGCCAGCATAGGCAAGGTGGCCGTGGCCACGGCCGCGCCCACGATGCCGAGCGGAAAGTGGATGATGCGGTCCGCGAAATAAATGGCCCCCACCGAGCCGGGCGCGAGACTCGTGGACAAGATGGTGGCGGCGACGATCATGACCTGGAAGGAGGAAGAGCCGAGCAGCACCGGGCCGAGGCGTTTGACCATGGCTCGGGCCTCAGGATCGCGCGGATCGGCGCGCCCTTTGAGAGAAAAACCGAGCCGCCGGCATGCCGGGGCCAGGATGGCGAGCTGCGCCGCGCCGGCGATGCTCACGCAGGCCGCAATGACTACGGCCGTGTCCCATCCAGCGACAACGGCCAGCGCCCCGCCGGTAATGAGGCAGATGTTGAACACCGCCGGGATGGCCGCCGGCATGAAGAAGCTGTCCCTGAAATTGCAAAGCGCCGTGAAAAGCGCCGCCGCGACCAGACAGGCGATGTACGGCAACATGAGCCGCAGCAGTCCCGCCATGCGGGCCAGTTGATCTGCCTCGAAACCGGGAGCCGCGAGCTCGGCCACGGGACGTGCGGCAACAAAAACGATGAGGAGGACAGGAACGATCCACAGGCCGATGCGCACCAGAAAGGAACGCGCCAAATCTTGCGCGCCGTCCCAGCCGGAAACGGTCTGGCGCTGGGCCAGCGCAGGCATCACGCTCAGACTGACGACGCCTTCGGAAAAAATCCGCCGGACCACCAGGGGAAAGCGGAACGCCGCGTAAAATGCGTCCGCCAGAGGCCCCACACCGAGCACCGAGGCAATGAGGATGTCCCGAGCGAATCCCAGGACCCGGCTGACCATGGTAGCCGCGGCGATACGGGAAGCCCGGGAGGCAAGCTCCGCGGCGGTGTCGCGGTTCGGGGTTGCCTGTGATATATCCTGGCGGACTTCATCCATAATGCAGGATGGGAATAAAGGGATGTACTCGGGGAATTCTTTTCCGTAAATTGCAAGTATGGCCCACGAAGAAATCCGCGTCTATGGTTATGTGATGGGAGTTACGTCCGAAAGCTTCACAGCGCTTCTGGACTCCCTCGGTCCGCTGTTTCAGGAAGAAAGCTTCCACCATGAGGGGGAGACGCTGAACGTGGAGTTCGAGGGTTCGTACTTTCTGATCGACGAATTTCTGGAAACCCTGCTTCCGCTTCTCCCGGCCGAGGCCGAGGGCAAGATCGACTACATCGACCACCACGCGTGGGAGATGGTCCGCTACACCCTACTCGGCCAGGAGGTCGCCTCCAAGCGCGTGGACCTGAACACGGTGCTGGAGAAATACCACCAGGAATGAGCGTGTAAACAGACCCCCGGCAGGCCTGGGAAACACGGCGCTTCCTTGTCGTAGTCATGGCGCACGCCTGGGCGGCTCTGCTTCGCTGACCATCCGATCCGTCTTTTTTTGTGC
>JBMCLC010000374.1:0-3040 GCA_048614715.1 Oceanidesulfovibrio sp. | reverse complement strand
CGGCTGTTTCGAACGGTTTGGAGATATAGTCGACGGCGCCGAGCTCCAGCCCCGCCACCTTGCTCTTCACGCTGGAGAGCGCTGAAATGAAGATGATGGGGATATCCATCGTGTCCGGGTCCTGCTTGAGCAGACGGCAGGTTTCAAAGCCGTCTTCTTCGGGCATCATGATGTCCAGCAGAATGAGGTCCGGGCGCTTGGATTTGACGTATTCTCTGGCTTCCGGGCCGCTCGTGGCGACAATGGTCTTGAATTCCGCTTCGGCCAGCATGGCGTCGAGCAGGGTGGCGTTCAGGATCTCGTCGTCCACCACGAGAATCGTGGGTGTGGGCGCATCCATGTGGACGTGCGTGTCGCCAGGAATGTGATGATGGTTTGCAGTAGTCATGTCGGCCAGCCGGTTATATGTCGTTCCTCGATAACCGGCAAGCTGATCGTACGACATGCCGAGCCGGCAGGCAATTGGTTTACTCGTATCGAGACTGCCCCTGACACATGCTTCTTGAAATAATTGTCAGTGTTTCAAAGTGGCCTGTTCAATTCCTGCAGATTGCGTATAGTGCATAATGGGCATAGTCGAAATTCACGCCCTGAATTGGCAAGGAGAATGTCGCAATGAATGTATGGCGTATACTACTTGTAATTGGAGTACTCTCCATGACTTCGCTTATCGAACCGACTCCCCAGGCACTGGCCATCCAGGAAAGCGACGTGGGTCATACCTTGATTCGCCTCGAGAACGGGATGGGCGTGCTTGTCAAGGAGGACGACCGCTTTCCGCTCGTGTCTGTGCGGCTCTATGTGCACACCGGCTCGGCGTACGAAGATCCGGACCTTGCGGGCATCAGCCACCTGCTCGAACACATGGTCTTCAAAGGCACCGAGAAACGCGCCCCCGGCGATGTCGCGCGCGAGATCGAGGCCGTGGGCGGCTATGTGAACGCGGCTACCAGCTTCGACTACACGGTCTACCTTTCCGAACTTCCCTCCGAGCGCTGGGAACTCGCCCTGGACGTCTTCAAGGACATGATTTTCGGCGCGTCCCTGGACCCGCAGGAGCTCGAGCGCGAGAAGCAGGTGGTCCTGTCCGAACTCCAGCGCGGGGAGGACAACCCCTCCACCCTGCTCTTCAAGGACATCCAGCAAAAAATCTGGCCGGACACCTCGTACGCATGGCCCGTCATCGGCTACCCGGACACCGTCACTTCCATCCGTCCCGAGGACATCGCGGAATACGTCAGCCGGCAGTACCAGCCGCAATCCATGCTCCTCGTTGTCGTAGGCAAGGTCTCGGCGGATGAGGCAGTGGCCGAGGCCGAACGCGTTTTCGGCGGCCTCGAGAACACCCGCTCCTTCTCGCCGCCCAATCCGCTGCCCCTGGAATCGCTGGACGCGAAAACGCCCCAGATCACCGTGCGCAACGGCCCCTACAACAAAACCTATCTCTCCGCGGCGTTTCCGGCGCCCGGCTTTCAGGCCACCGACGCCACCGGCCTGGAGGTCCTGGCCCATCTGCTGGGAGGCGACTACACCGCCAAGCTCTACCGGACCTACAAATACGAAAAGCAGCTGGTGGACACCGTGTCCGTCTCCTATCTGGCGCTCGAACGCGTGGGCATGATCTACATCAACTCCGTGCTCGACTCCCAGAACCTGGAGACATTCTGGAGCCAGCTCCTTCATGAATTCGCCGGCCTCAGCGCCGATGACTTCTCCCAGGAAGCCCTGGACCGCGCCAAACTCAACATGGAGGATTCGCTCTACCAGGCCAAGGAGACTCTGGGCGGGCTGGCGAGCAAGCTCGGCTTCTTCCAGTTCTTCGAGGGCAATCCCCTGGCAGAGGAAAACTACCTGACCGAGTTGCGGCAGGTGGACCACGCCGCGCTGGACCGGCTCATCGATTCGTACCTCATTCCCTCCCGGCTCTCTGTTTCCGCGCTCATGCCGGAGGACTCCGCCAGGAAAGCCGCGCAGCGCCAGGACCAGAACGCCGAGGCAATGGAGAAGATACTGCGCGAAGCCGTGGCCGACGCATGGCCGGAGCGGGCGGTTCCGGAACGCGACGTGGCCGCCGCGATCGAGGATGATTCCGACGCCGAGGCCGAGTATGTGGACCTGGGCGACGGACGGACCCTTGTCCTCCTGCCCGACCGCACCCTGCCGTACACAGCCGTCTCCATGCATTTCCGCGGCGGCGACCTGTTGATCCCCAAGGAGATGCAGGGGCTTTCCGAACTGCTGGGGCGCGTGCTGCCCCGGGGCGTGGAGGGCTTGTCCGCCACCGATATCCAGGACTATCTCGCAGCCCGCGCCGCCGACCTGAACACCAACGCCGGCCGCGACCTCTTCGGCCTGTCCGCCAAGTTTCCCACCCGCTTCTCGAAGGAGATTTTCGGCATCATCGAACGGTTGCTCACCAAGCCCACTTTCCCGGCGGACGAGGTGGCGCGGGAAAAGAAGAACCAGCTGGCCACCATCATGAAGCGCGAGGACCAACCCACGGGGCGCATGTTCCGCGAGCTGTTTCCCCAGCTCTTCACGGACCACCCCTACGGCTACTACCACATGGGCCTGCCCACGGACCTGGATGCACTGAACCGCGAGGACGTGGTCGCGCTCTGGGAGAAGCAACGCAGCCAGCCATGGGTCATGGCCGTGTGCGGCGACTTCGACCGCGAGACCGTGCTCGATTCTGCACGGCGCCTTGCCGAAGAGTTGCCCGCCGCTGGCGACGCCGTGGCCTTCACCGCTCCGGCCTGGAATACGGAACGTGATTTCGAGATGCACATGGAGGAGCGCAACCAGGCGCATCTGCTGCTGGTCTTCCCAGTGCCCGGCCAGGGCCAGGAAGACGGCCCGGGGCTGCGGCTGCTGCGCAACGCCCTGGGCGGTATGAGCGGCCCGCTGTTCCGCACCCTGCGCGACGAGCAGGGGCTGGGCTACTCCGTATCCACCTTCCTCTGGCAGAGTCCGGAAACCGGCTTCCTCGCCTTCTACATCGGCACCTCGCCGGACAAGCTCGATCAGGCGCGCAACGGAT
>JBMCLC010000373.1:0-3046 GCA_048614715.1 Oceanidesulfovibrio sp. | reverse complement strand
ATACCGGCACCATGGGCATCTACGGCAATTGCGTCATCGTGGACCACGGCATGGGACTCATGACCCTGTACGCCCACCTCTCGGAAATCGCCGTGCCCACCGGGGAGAAAGTATCCACAGGCCAGATCCTGGGCAAAACAGGCACAACGGGCCTTGCCGGCGGCGACCACCTGCATTTCGGCGTGCTCGTATCCGGGCTTCCTGTCATCCCCATCGAATGGTGGGACGCCCACTGGATACAGGACAACCTGAGCGACCGCCTGCCGGGCATCATGGACAACGCGTCCAGCGGCTCCTAAGGGCCCTTCCTCTATCCATAAAAATAGACAACCGAAAAGCCGGCTCCGTTGCAGGGGTCGGCTTTTTTATGATTCATCCCTTCCGCCATGCGTGAAGCAGAGAGGTCTACACCCACAGCCCATCGGCATTAACCTATTTCTCCCACTGTTCCATAAGGAGTGTTTGCGTCATTGTGAATTTCTCCCCGAAAAACACAAGGTACGCCATATGGAACGCGGTGGATACGAATTTGAAGGCCCATATACCGAAATGAGCCGGTTGCGAAACGCCCCGGGTGTCTTTCTCGTCATGACATCCGCCAGCGACGGATGCTGGAGTTTCATAGAAGCGGGAGAATCCAGCGATGTGCGATGGGCCATCGCCCTGGCCGACACCACCCTGTGGAATCTCAAGAACCAGGGGCTTATCGGCATCGCCGTGCACTACAACAACGACGGCCAGGACGCGAGACGGACGATACTCGACGCTGCGCTGGACGACACCGACTCCCCGGCGGGATGACCTGCCTCTTGCGGCCTGTCCGCGACTACCAGAAAAAATGCTCGCGCTGGATGTGCGCTGTCGGCACCCCGATTTCCGATTGCAGCCCGGACACGACGGCAGACTGGAACCCTTCCGGCCCACAGAGATAGAAACCTTCCTCGCCGGTGGGTGCGGTTGGACCACACCAGCGTGGTGGGCGGACAGTTCCCCCGCTGCGCAAAGGCCCGCGCCAGGCTGAGAAAGGGAGTGATGCCCACGCCCCCGGCGATGAGGCCAAGCGCTTTCCACCGGTCGATGTCGGAAAGAAACACGCCGTAGGGCCCCTCCACCAAAATCGGCGCGCCCAGAGGCAGCTCGACGAACGTACGCGTGAAATCGCCGACCGCCTTCACCGTGAAACGCAGCCTGTCATCCGCATGGTGCTTATGCCCCAGGGGTTCGCCTGAGAATGTGAATGGATGGGGCTCGTTGAGATGCGGCACATATGGCGCGCGGACCACGGCGAACTGGCCGGGCAGTCTGCCCGCGAACTCGGCCGAGGCCTCCGGGTGCTGCAACGAGAATGTCACCGTGTCGGCCGTCTCCTGGGTTCGCTCGTTCACGAACCAGACATGCCCCCTGCCCCGCTGCAGTCTATAGTGCGCCCGGCGAGCCATGTCCCCGGCGGCCACGAGTCCGAGGAACACTCCGGCTTCGCGGAACGGCGTTTCGCCCATGTCGTTGCCATGCGCATAGGCGTGCACGAGTCCCATGAACAGAGCCGCATACAACAAATAATGTGGACGCTTCCACACGTGATAGTGCAGCACGAGGTACTTCTGCCCCAACAGGGCCAGCACCGTGCCCAGGATCATGATGAGCAGCGCGAGCCGCCCCAGCACCAGGTCCCATTCCGCCAAATCCATGGAATAGAGAATGGAGAAATCATAGCCCACGCCGCGGCGGATGGAGATGGACCACGTGCGGAACACCGCATGGACAACGAAGCAGCCCAGTGTGGCGACGCCGAGGCGCCTGTGCAGAAGGAGCATGCGGTCCAGCCCGAAAACCCGCTGCAAAAGCGGATTGCGCGAGCCGAGCAGCAGCATGATAACGAAGAAGACCAGGCCGTTGAACGCGCCGAGGTTGGCCAGGTCGCCGAAGGCGTGCTCCCAGCTCGGGTTGCGGAAATGGTCCAGCCGGGAAAAGACCCAGGCCGCGTTCATGAGCGCCTGCATGGCGCCCCAGACGACGAACAGCCATGCGCGCAGGCGACGGCGCTGCGTTGTGGTCATGGCGTCCGCGCGCGGCGCAGGCTGCGCGCCGCTCACCAGGGGCGACGATTCGGGGCCGTGGTCCTGGTTCTGGTTCTGGTAGTTGCTGTCGTCTGCCGTCATGGAGTCCTTCGGGTGCGGGCATCCCATGGCTCGGCGCACCAGACCGGCATTGTACACGATTGAACCGGAAACGGAAGGGTCTTTCGCGGCCCGCTCGCTTGCTGCAAGGATGGCGGCAGCCGCAGGCGGATCAGTATGCGCCCAGCACGCAAAAACGCCCCCCGGCCGTGCAGCCGAGGGGCGTAGTTGATTTGCATGAATGGACGGCGCGTTCTACCAAGTAGCCTTGCGCTGCTTCTCCAGGGCTTTGGCCTGTTCCTCGAAGGTGGCGAACCCGGCCTGGTGCATGGCGTCCTCCACGGTGCGTTCCCAATCCCAGTTGGCGTAGATGACGGCCTTGTGGAAATTCTTGCGGAACATCTCCATCTCGGAGCGGTAGAACGACTCCTTGCTCGTGTCCAGGTTTTCCCGGAGCTGCTCGTGCAGCCTGGCCAGCTCGCCCTCGTACCATTCCATGAAGTCCGAAGGCGTCTTGTACTTCTTGAGGATGTGCTCGTAGTTGTACGTCTTGAGATATGCTTTCAAGCGATCCAGGAATCGTTCCGAGAGCCACGCGCCCAGTTTGGAGACGGGAATGTTGTCCTTCTCCACATCGGCCATGTCGTGCTTGGTCTGCTCGTAGGAATCCGGCACGACGGAGGCGGACACGATGCCGGCGATGGCCACGAGGCCCCGCAGGATGACGGAGTTGGACACCCCCTGGCCGCAGAAGCCGACCTTCTTGCCGTACTTCTGGCCGGTGAAGATGGTGACCAGGATGGCCCAGATCACGCCCGGGTCCTCCTCATCGTAGATGTGGCCGAGGCGCGCGTTGTCGCGGTCCGTGGCCAGCACCATCTGGGTCATGTCGTTGGAGCCGATGGAGAAGCCGTCGAACTCCTCGATGA
>JBMCLC010000372.1:0-3067 GCA_048614715.1 Oceanidesulfovibrio sp. | reverse complement strand
CCTTGAGCATGCCGAGCGGGCGGACTGGCTCCACCTTCTCCATATCCACCTTGGCCGGCGCGGCGGCAAGGCGTTTGAGCATCTTCACGGCGTTGTCGTCGTCCATCTCCTTCACCAGGCCCAGCATGGCGACCATGCTGCGGTTCATGGCTTCCAGGTCCTTTTCGTCATACTCGGCGGCTAAGCGCTCCAGCAGAGTGAGCTGATTCCTGAGCAGGGAGAACACGCCGCGCTGCTCAAGCGCGTTCAGCTCCTGAATCCATTCATGGACGGTCGTCTTCAAAAGCGGCTCCGCCGTCACCGCGAAGTCGATGAGGTTGCTCATGGACTCCAGTATGAAAGTGAAGTTGCGCATGTTGCGCAGGCTCTTTTTCATCAGAAAGACCATGTCCTCGAGCAGGAAGTCGGCCTCCACGTCGGCCAGCTCCATGATGAGGGCGCGCACGCCTTCCTCCACGCGTGGGGTCAATTCGTTCTTCAGCTCCTCCATGGATTGCGCCGAGCGCGTGACCGGCTCGATGCGCTCCACGAGGAGAGCCACCTGGGTTTCGAGGGCGCTCAACCGTTCCAGCACTTCCCCGTTGCGTTCCGTATCGCGTTCCATGGGCCACCTCCTACATGTTGCACTCGGCGCCTTGGCGCACCTTGCCGGCCAGGGTCATCTGGCTTTCCAGGGGCAGATCCGAGCCCTTCATCATCAGGTTCCAGTACACCCAGCGGAACATCATCTTGCCCCAGTGGTTGGAAAGGGTTTCCCGCAGCAGGGTGAACGGGCCCAGCCCGGGGAAGGGGAATTTTCCGGGCAGGGGCTCCACATCGTAGTTGAAGTCCAGCAGGATGGCCTTTTCGAATCCGGAGTCGAGGAAGCAGGTGGCGTGGCCATCGAAGGTGGGCAGAGGCTCGTGGCCGTCGATCTCGCGCAGCAGGTTCTCCACCAGGGTGTATGACTGGTAGTGCGCCACGGAGCCTGCCTTGGAGGTGGGCACGTTGGTAGCGTCGCCCAGCACGTACACGCGCTCCAGTCCTTTGGCCTTCAGGGTGTGCTTGTCCGTGTCCACATAGCCCATGGGGTCGGTCATTCCGGAGTCGAGCAGGGCCTGGTCCCCGAAGTTGGGCGGGATGGAGACGAGCAGGTCGTAGCCCACCTCACGGCCGTCATGGGATTCCAGGGTCTTCTTGTTCGTATCCACCCGAGCCACCTGGAAGTTGGGCGTCACGTTGATCTTCTTCTTTTCCGCCACCACGCCGAGGGCCTTGGAGGCCACGGGCTTGGTGAACACGCCGTCCAGCGGGGTGACGAGCTCGATCTCCACGGCGTCGCGCACGCCGGTGGCGGTGAAGTACCAGTCCGCCATGAACACGAACTCAAGCGGCGCGATGGGGCATTTGTAGGGCAGCTCGGCTATGTTCACCACGAGCTTGCCGCAAGTGAAATACTTGAGCGGCTTGCGCAAGGCTACGGCGCCGTCCGGGGTGTAGAAGGTGTGGATGTCCGTGCCCCAGCCATGCTCCATGCCTTCCACCTCGTCCGTCTTGAGCCGGCAGCCTGTGGCGATGATGAGATAGTCGTAATCGTAGGACGCCAAGCGCGTTTCCACGGTGCGGTTCTCGGTGTCCACGCGCGTCACCTCGTCGAGCACGAAATCGACCCCCTTGGGGATGAACTCCTTTTTGGGTTTGATGCAGTCCTCCAGCGAGTAGATGCCGAAGGGGATGAACAGCCAGCCGGCCTGGTAGTGGTGGCGGTCGCTGCGGTCGATGATAGTGATGGACCACTCCGAGTCCGATAGCTCCTTGACGAGCTGGTTGGCGACGATGGTGCCGCCGGCGCCGGAACCGATGATGAGAATCTTGCGCATGGCCTACCTCCTGAGGGCAGAGGGAGGAGCCTCGCAGGAGCGCGAGGCTCCGGGGTGGTGGCGTCTTCTTGCGCCCACCTCCGATGCGGGAAGGGACTCCTGTGTATATGCATACCAGCACAGTGGGGGGCGCGCATCAAACCCTTTCGAATTCCCCGGGGAATGGCACCGGAGCCGCCAAAACCCTGCTGAAGGAAAAGGAGGGAAGCTGCGTATTGTGCGCCCAGCATCACCCGGGGGACGGGAGGGGGACCATGCATGGGCTGCCAGCTCATTTGCGGCGACAATGGCCATGGAGAGTCCGCGCCGCCCGACAGGAAGGACGGACAGCTGCCAGGCGGGTGCCGTGCCGGGAGTCCCTATCCGGTCTTAGAAGACCGGCATGGTAGCGGGCAACGTTCCGACCAGCACGCAATGCGGAAGCGTCCCCGGCTATATTGTCCGGTCGCGGTGGAAACCGGGCATGGTCTTCCGATGTCAGTATTCATGACTTAGGATAAAAAGTTATTGACAAACGATAATAAAGTGGTCAGAGAATGCTCACTACAAGGAGGATTCGCCATGAAGCTCAACGTCGTTCGACTCAGCAGGTTCTTGCATTGGGTTTTCGTTGTCGGCCTTGCAGCGGCGCCGATTTTGACTGCTCTCGTATTCTGGAAGCTGGACTGGGTGCTCGGTCAATACGGCGCGGACGTGGTGCTGCCGTATGACGCGGGCCCGGATATCACTCCGGGTCCGGTAACGACCGTGACCAAGTGGCTCGGTTTCGGTGTGTCCGCCGTGCCTTTGGCGCTCACCTGCGCCATGCTCTGGAACCTGGCCCGTCTCTTCGGCGGCTACGCCCGGCACGAGGTGTTCACAACGCAGAGCGTGCGACGCATTCGTCGCGTGGGCGTGCTGCTTCTCGTGCGCGAACTACTCAGCCCCTTTGTGGGTGCGGCCATGACGATTGCGCTCACCCTGTCTAATCCACCGGGACAGCGCATGGTGTCCGTGGGACTTGAATCGTCAAACATCACCATGCTCGTCACCGCGCTCATGATAATCGTGGTGGCGCAGATCATGGACCAGGCCCGCGAGCTGCATGAAGAATCCATGCTGACTATCTGAGGCGCGCCATGGCGATTGTTGTGAACCTGGATGTGATGCTGGCGCGGCGGAAGATGAGTTCCAAGGAGCTGGCCGGAGCCCTTGGCATAACGCCGCAG
>JBMCLC010000371.1:0-3070 GCA_048614715.1 Oceanidesulfovibrio sp. | reverse complement strand
CCGCCAGCACCGGAAATAACGACGCCAGGTCTTCAGGCGGTGAGTCCCAGACACGCTCCGATGATTCCTGGTCCGCGTTCTGGAACAAGGTCGCCAAGGGCGAGGCCGCTCCCGACCGTTCGCACGAGTTCGCCTCCGTGGTCGACCGCGGCCAGGTCGAAGCTCGCGCCGCCGCCACGGCGGAGCGCGCTACCCAGGCCTTCCATCGCGACGGCTCCCTTCAGCGCGAGACCATGCGCAACCTGGAGCAAGCGTTCATGAAGAACCTCGGCCAGGGGCACCGGCAGCTCACCCTGCGCCTCGATCCGCCGCAGCTGGGCCGGGTGGCCATCCTCCTCACCGTCAAGAACAACGAGGTGTCCGCGACCCTGCGCACCGAGAGGCACGAGACCGGCCAGATGCTCGCCGAACAGCTCCAGCAGCTGCGCCACAGCCTGGAACAGCAGGGCCTCAGGGTGCAGAAGCTCGACGTGCAGACCCAGATGAACAACGACGCCAACCAGCAGAGCTGGCTCGGCATGGACAACCACAACGCGGCCCGCGATCAGGACGCCCGGCAGCAGACGCTCAAGGCATGGAAACAAATGCGCGGCGCCAGCAGATCCGAATCGACATTGGCCCACGATGTGCACAATGGGAATGTACAGGAACAAATTTCCCAGGGCGGACTCCACCTGATCGCATGATGCGACCCCCCGTCCTGCAAGGAGACATACCATGGCAGTCGTGAACACCAATGAAATCCTCGGTCTGACCAGCGCCTACGGCAATCGGCGTGACGCAAACGACCCGGTTGGCAAGTCCGAGCTGGACAAGGAGGACTTCCTCACCCTGCTCGTCACCCAGCTGCAGCACCAGGATCCTCTCAACCCCATGGATGACACCCAGTTCACTTCGCAACTGGCCGAGTTTTCCAGCCTGGAGCAGCTCACCAACATCAACAAGGGTGTGGAGAGTCTCAACGGCGGGTCCGAACGCGAGGAGATGGTCACGGCCGTCAACTTCATCGGCAAGGAAGTGCGGGCCGCGGGAGACGTTGTCGGCAAGACCGACAACGGCGTCTCCACCCTGTACTTCGACCTGGACGAGGCCATCGCCACGGGCTTCGTGAACATCTTCGACGAGGCCGGCGGCATCGTGAACACCATCAGCCTCGGCGCCATGCAGTCCGGCAACTTCGAGATCACCTGGGACGGAAACGACTACGACGGCAACCCCGCCCCGAACGGCGTCTACTATGTCTCCATGGCCTGCGAAGACCACAACGGCCAGCCCGTGCTCGTGGATACGGACGTGAGCGGCAAGGTGGTCGGCGTGCAGAAAGAGGACGGCCTCTTCTACCTGCGCCTGCAGGACGGCCGGATGGTCGAGTTCACCTCCATCAAGGAAGTCGTGGCCTCCAGCGGCCAGGACACGGGCGAGAGCCAGGAAGATGATTCCGAGTCCGGGGATGAGAGCGAAACCCAGGGCGAGGAAGAGGCGACGGAAGAAACCGTCTAGCAACGGATTCTATACAAGACGCACCAGCAAGAGCGGTATTCGAGCCCCTCCCGAGGGAGCGGGCAGTTACGCAAGGAGGCCTGATATGAGTTTGTCAGCATCAATGTGGACCGGCGTTTCCGGACTTCTCGCACACGGGGAGCGGATGAACGTGTTGGGCAACAACATCGCCAACACGAACACCGTGGGCTTCAAAGCCTCGCGGATGCATTTCGCCGATTTCATCAGCCAGGATATGGGCACCACCGGCAACTACCAGGCGCAGGTGGGCCGCGGCGTCAGCGTGCACGCCATCTACGGCGATTTCAGCCAGGGCGCATTCGAAACCACCAACGAGTCCACGGACCTGGCCATCGGCGGCAAGGGTTTCTTCGGCGTCTCGCCCAAGAACTCGGAGGATCGCTTCTACACCCGGGCCGGCAATTTCCGTTTCGACAAGGACGGCTACCTCGTGGATCCCAACGGGTATGTGGTCCAGGGCTGGCAACTCGAATCCCAACCCACCACGCCCGCCCAGGAAGTTACCCGCTCCTCCGACCAGATCGGCATCGAGCAGGTCAACCGCATCGGCTCCATACGCGACATCCGCATCGGCGCAGGCGGCGTTGCCCAGCCCCAGCATACGAACAACATCTCCATGATCACCCAGCTGGACGCGGAAAACGGCGGCGACAACTCGCAATCCACCGGCGACGCCAACCCCTTCTTCGCGCTGGCCGAAGCCTGGGACGGCAGGCTGGACGAGCCCCTGGCGTCGCAGCAGTACGCCTACCAGTCCACCCTCAAGGTTTACGACGAGGGCGGCGCCGCCCACGACTTGACCATCTACTACGACCAGGTGGAGGGCTCCAACGTGGGCGACACCAACGTCTGGGAATACATCGTGACCATGAACCCGGACGAGGACAAGCGCATCCTCGGCGGCAACGCTGTGGAGGGCCAGGCCAAGGGCCTGCTCATGATGGGCACCCTGCAATTCAACTCCGCCGGCCAGATCGAGGACCTTTCTTCGTATACACTCGTTTCGAACGCCTCATCTTTCGGCAGCGGCGCCAACGCCACCCTGGACCTCGGCGAATGGTACCCGACCCAGATATCGAACAACGGCTATCCCATCATGGCGACGAACTTCACGGGGCTGTCCAACGCCAGCGCCGTGCTCGACAGCGGCGGCAACTTCATTTCGCCGCCCATGGAAAACGCCCAGGGCAAGCTCATCGAGATCAACTTCGGCCTGCGCACCACGCCCAACGGCAACTGGGACTACGGAGTGAACGGCAGGACCTCGGCGTCCGGCATCGGCAACGCGGCCAACTCCCTGGACCGTCTGCCCGGATTCGGAACGGACGCCACCCGGAACGCATCGGCCACCACGAGCTTCCCCTCTTCGTCCTCGGCCACCCTGTTCCAGTCCCAGGACGGCTATACCTTCGGCTTCCTGCAGTCCATAAACGTCAACCAGGACGGCATCCTGCAGGGACGCTACTCCAACGGCGTCACCCTGGAGCTGTACCAGGTCTCGCTCTTCGACTTCGCCAGCGAGGTGGGCTTGCGCCGGGAAGGACGCAAC
>JBMCLC010000370.1:0-3071 GCA_048614715.1 Oceanidesulfovibrio sp. | reverse complement strand
TGTACAGCTCGGGTGCATCGTTATCCTGCTGAGGCATTTTTGAGATGGCTTCTAGGCTTTGCCCGTGCTCTCTGTATTCTCCGACTCGGTCGGCTTGGTCGAGCCCCCTACGGCCTTGAGCTCTGTTCTGGATTTCGATTTGCCCGCCTCGGATGTGCCCATGCTCACCTGCCCTTCCATCACCGCGCCTTCCTCTATGACAAGCACCGGCGTGTTCAGGCTGCCCAGCAGGTTGGCCGTCTTGTGCAGAACCACCTTCTTGGAGGCCAGAATCTCGCCCTGGAAATGGCCGGACATGATCAGCTGCCCGACCCAGACCTTGCCCTGCACCTTGGCGTCCTTGCCCACGATCAAAGTGCCTTCGGACTGGATTTCGCCGGTAAAGGAACCGTCGACGCGCACGGATCCCTGAAAATTCAGCTTGCCTTCGTAGGCGGTGCCGCTGCCGAGAAAGGCATTTATCTCGTCTTTGGCCATTGGTTTTGCTCCCTCGCGCCGTCTACAGGGCGCCTGCGTGGTTTCTTTTCTTCGTCGTGTACGCCGTATCGCCCTTGAACTGCAGCGACCTGTTGTGCCGGAAGGTGTGCCGCCGCATGGAGACGTTCTGTACGAGTCCAATAAGACAAAAGTTCACCAAGGTCGTGCTGCCGCCGTAGCTCATGAACGGCAGTGGTATGCCCACCACGGGCATGAGTCCGAGCACCATCCCCATATTGATGAGGATTTGCCAGAAAAAATAAAAAAACACGCCCGCCGCCAAATAACTGCCGAACCGGTCGCGCGCGTCCCGGGCCGTCGAAAAAATACTCATCAGAAACATGGCGAACAGGGACAGCAGAAGGATGCAGCCGACAAAGCCCCATTCCTCGCCGTACACGGCCACCGCGAAGTCCGTGTGCTTTTCCGGCAAAAAACGCAACTGGCTCTGCGTGCCTTGCAAAAAGCCCTTGCCCCAGAGCCGACCCGAACCGATGGCTATTTGTGACTGTATGATGTGATAGCCGGCTCCCAGCGGATCGTTCGTGGGGTCGAGAAACGTCAGAATCCGCTGCTTCTGATAATCGTGGAGAAAGAACCACCCCAGCGGCAAGACCGCAGGTACAATAATGGCAAGTACTTTGAGCACCCGCCCTTTAAGCCCTCTGTACAGGATGATGCCGGCCAAAAGCAAGAGCAGGTTGAGACTGGAACCCAGGTCCGGCTGAATGACCACCAGGGCGGCGGGCAGCATGCCGATGAATATGGTGAACAGAAACTCACGCCAGCCGAGCTTCTCCGGTTTGCGGGAAAGCAGCCGGGCCCCCAATATAAGGATCGTGATCTTCGCGACCTCACTGGGCTGAAAGCTGAACAGCCCGAAATCCAGCCAGCGCCTGGCGCCATACACCTTGGAGCCGAAAAACGGCACCGCCGCCAGCAAAAGCAGGGTCACGAAGAACAGCGGCCAGGCAAGGGTATGAAACTTGTTGTAGTCGAAAACCATGAACGCGAGCATGCCGCCCAGACCGACGAGGACCCACACCAACTGCTTATGGAAGTACGGCGACAGGGCTATGCCGTCCTCGAGACGGATGGCGCTGGCCGAATAGAGGTTCACCGCGCCCAGGGTGAAGAGCGCCCCGGTGAGACCCAAAAGCGGCCAGTTGAGGTATTTGATGACCCGTCTGTCTATGGACATGGCCTGCGCCGTCCTTAGTTCTCGACCCCGGCCACGCTGGCATCCGGGTCGCCGAAAAGATGTTTGTATATCTCGCGGACTATGGGTCCGGCCGCGGCGCCGCCGTGTCCGCCATGCTCCACCATGCATACCACCACGTAGCGCTGGTCCCCTTTCTGTCCCCAGCTGGCCAGCCAGGCGTGGTCGCGGTGCTTGTACGGCATGTCCTCTGCGTCCAGCCGTTCCGTGCCCAGGCGAATGACCTGGGCCGTTCCCGTCTTGCCGCCGAGCACGGCGTCCGGCCGCTTGAGACGGCGGGCGGTTCCTTCCAGTACCGTTTCGACCATGGCCTGCAGAATCATTTCGCGGTGTGCGCCGCTTAATGGGATGTCGCCTTGCGCGAGGGGGGCCTCGTCCAGCAGCAGCGAGGGTTTGTATAGGGTGCCGCCGTTGAGCAGCGCCGCCACGAAACGCGCGACCTGCAGCGGATGGGCCAGGGTGAATCCCTGGCCGATTGCCAGGTTGAGAGTCTCGCCGCCGTGCCACTGCTCGTTGAAACGCTTGCGCTTCCATTCCCGCGTGGGCACGAGTCCGCCCTTCTCGTGCGGCAGGTCGATGCCCGTGGGCTTGCCGAATCCGCACTGGAAGGCGTAGCGGCTGATGCGGTCCACGCCGAGTCGCTCGCCGAGCTGGTAGAAGTAGACGTCGCAGGAGTCCACGAGGGCTTGCATGAGATCCACATGGCCATGGCCTCCACGCTTCCAGCAGCGGAAAACGCGTCGCCCCAGACGGTAGGCGCCGTTGCAGAAGGTAGTGGCCTTGGGGTCCACCATGCCTTCGTGCAGAGCGCATCCGGCCACGAGCAGCTTCCACACCGAGCCCGGCGGATAGACCGACTGGATGACCCGGTTCTGCAAGGGATTGCGCGGATGCGAGCGCAGCGCGTTCCACTGGGTCTTGGTCAGGCCCGCGGCAAAAGCGTTGTTGTCGTATGTGGGCTGGGTGACCAGGGCGAGGATCTTGCCCGTGTCCGGGTCGAGCACAACGATGCCGCCGGCCTCGCCCTCGAGCAGGGAAGACGCCTTCTCCTGAAGCGAGAGATCGATGGACAGGGCAACGGACTGGCCTGCGACAGGCTGCTCGACCATGAATTCCTTGAGCCTGCGTCCGGTGGCGTCCACCTCCACCCGCTTGAGCCCCTTGTCGCCGCGCAAGGTGTCCTCGATCATGTATTCCAGGCCCTGCTTGCCCACCATGTCGCCCATGGAGAGTTCGGGACGCTCGTCGAGCTCTTCTTCGTTGGCCTCTGCCACGTATCCCAATATGTGGGCCAGCAGCGGGCCCTGCCGGTACACCCGGCGGGGGCGGATAACGATCTCCAGCCCGGGCCAGTAGATCTTGTTGTACTCGATGA
>JBMCLC010000369.1:0-3072 GCA_048614715.1 Oceanidesulfovibrio sp. | reverse complement strand
TTACCCGTGCCGGTGGCGCCGGCCACCAGCAGGTGGGGCATCTTGGCGAGGTCCGCCACGCAAGGCTGGCCCTCGATATCCTTGCCCAGGGCCAGAGTAAGCAGCGATTCCGATTTGTTATACGCGCCGGACTCCAGAATATCCCTGTAATGGACCGTTTGCCGGTGCTTGCTGGGAATCTCCACGCCCACGGTGTCCTTGCCGGGGATGGGCGCCTCTATTCGGATGGCCATGGCCTTGAGCGCAAGAGCCAAGTCATCTGAAAGATTGGCGATCTTGGATATCTTCACCCCGGGAGCCGGCTTGAACTCGAACAGTGTGACCACCGGGCCGGGTCGCACCGCCGTGACCTCGCCCTGTACGCCGAAGTCCTGCAGCGTTGTGTGCAGGGCCTGGGCCTGGCGCTTCAGCTCTTCCGGCGGGGTGGATTTCGTTTCGCCTTCAACGGAGGCGAGCAGGTCCTTGGGCGGCAGACTCAACTTTTTAAGCTTGCGATGGCTGAGCCGGGATTCTCGCACGAGGTCGGCTTCCGGGTCGATCTGCCCTTCCGTCACCACGTCGCGGCCCTCGCCGGCAGGTTGGCGTGATTTGCTCACGGGCTGCTTGTCGTCTGGCGCGGCAGGCTGCTCCCGCGGATCGGCCGTCTGTGCGTCAGTCTCCTGTCGTACCCGCGTCCGCAATCGCTCCAGTGCCATTATGGGATCGTTCTCGTCGAACTCATCGGACTCGCCATCTTCGGAGTGCGCAAGAGAAACTGCCGGCTCTAGATCGGGGACAGGCTCATGCGTCTCGTGGACCAACTCGACGGGCTCGTCGTCATCCTTGCCCATTGCCTTCACCGCATCGAAGCCGCCATCCCAGGGCGCGTGGGCCTGCGCCGCATGGCCTTCATTCTCATAAGCCTCCGCCGTGTTCGGATACGGTACGATATCATCCGCACCATTGGCGTCTTCCTCGCTCTCCAGTTCTGCAAGGCGAATGTCGATTTCTTCCTGGGTCGGCTCTTCTCCGCTCTCCTCCATGCTTTGGAGGAGTTTTTTCAACCGTTCCTTTCGCTTTGCGCGTTCGTGATGCTTGGAAAGAGCGTCGTCCAGCCAGCTCCGCAGCGGCGAGAAAAGCTGCGACCAGATATCACCGGCCAGGAGCTGGATGGAGGCCAGCAGGCCGAGGCCGGCGAGAATCCGCGCGCCCCAGGGGCCGAGCACATAGCCGGTCCAGACGGACAGGCTCTCGCCCAGAAAACCCCCGCCGCTGATTCTGCCGAGGGAGAAACCGGCCAGGAACGTGGAGGAGATTGCCGCTACAACGAGGGTAAAAAGGCCAACGCCAACCCATCTCCACCAGGGAAACCTCAAGCGATGGATGAAGTTTTTGAGCGCGAGGACCAGAAAAATTGCCGGGAACACGTATGCGGCCACGCCAAACAGATCCACGAAGAGGCCCGCGGCGTAGGCGCCCGCCAACCCCGCACCGTTGTGCACCGGCGTTCCAGGCGAGACGACCTGTGTGAAGCTCGGATCGTGTGGATGGTAGGTAACGATCCCCAGCAGCAGGAAGCACGCAAGGAAGGTGCAGGCTAGGCCGAGGATATCCCGGCCGAGTCCGTGTTGATTTGAAGAAGATGCCTGCATATCCGGCGTTGCCGCCCGGTCCATTCTAAGCGGACCCCTCCCGGCCGAGGTAGTTCCCGCTCCGGGTATCGATCTTGATCCGGTCCCCGATGTTGATGAAAAGCGGCACCTGGATGGTGATGCCTGTTTCCATGACGGCCGGTTTGAAGGTGCTGGAGACCGTGTCGCCCTTTACGCCGGGCTCGGTTTCCGTGACCTCGAGCACCGTGGACACGGGAATTTCCAGGTCCAGTGGCTGGCCGTTGTAGAACAACACCTTGGCTTCCTGGCCGTCCTTGAGGTAGCCGCCACTGTCGCCTGCCTGCTCCTCGGAGATGTGGACCTGCTCGTAGGAGCTCATGTCCATGAAGACGAAATCATCACCGTCCTTGTACAGAAACTGCATGGCGCGGGTTTCCATGTCCGGCTTGCCGACCTTCTCGCCGGAGCGGAAGTTGTTCTCCACGATGCCGCCGGTGAGCATGTTGCGCAGCTTGGTGCGCACGAACGCGCCGCCCTTGCCGGGCTTGTAGTGGCTGGCCTCAACGATTTCGTACGGGGTGCCGTCCCATTCTATCTTGAGTCCGCCTTTGAAATCCTTGGTCGAATACATGCGCGCCCTCCTCAGGCGTTTTCGTTGATGTGGTCATGGAGCGCCTGCACGGCCAGAGCATAGCTCATGATGCCGAAGCCCGCGACGACGCCGATCACGTGCCGGCCTATGTAGCTTCGATGCCGGAGCGGTTCGTTGCGCGCCCATATATTGGAGATGTGCACCTCGACGCACGGGAGTTTGATCCACGCCAGACAATCGGCCAGAGCAAGGGATGTGTGAGTGTAGGCCCCGGCGTTGAATACAACACCGTCGGTCCTGGTTGCGTAGGCCTCCTCCAGGCGGTCGATGAGCGCGCCCTCGGAGTTGGCCTGGAAAAACTCCAGGTGCAGGTTGTCGGCCGCGTCGCCCATGATCCGGCGCAGGTGGCCAGGCACGGCGTCCATGCCCTCGCCGCCGTAAATCTCGGGCTGGCGTTTTCCCAGGTGGCCAAGATTGGGGCCATTGAGTATGAGAAATTCGTACCGAGGCGTGGTCACGGGCACCCCCCGTTTCTCCTGAGCGTCGAATGTTGAACTGGTCATACAGCTGGGTCTGGACTTACATCTGTCCTTGTGGTCTTAGAGTCTAGAATTTGTCAAGATATTTCTTTTCAAGTACATATAGCAAAAAAACGAGCCAAACCATGTCCCCCACCCTGACCCTCGAAACCACCGCGTACACGGAAAGCCAGCTTGCGCATCGAGATGTTTCTCAGGTTGCCCTGGCCGGTCGCTCCAACGTGGGCAAGTCTTCCCTGATCAACACAATCGCCGGCAGACGCAAGGCGCTGGCCAAGGTCAGCGCCACGCCGGGCAAGACGCGCTCCAT
This sequence comes from Oceanidesulfovibrio sp., assembly GCA_048614715.1. Classification (GTDB taxonomy): domain Bacteria; phylum Desulfobacterota; class Desulfovibrionia; order Desulfovibrionales; family Desulfovibrionaceae; genus Oceanidesulfovibrio. The sequence continues at coordinate 39 of JBMCLC010000369.1, read as the reverse complement.
AAACTACTATCGCGTGGCCCCCGGCGACTACTTCATCGT
>JBMCLC010000368.1:0-3092 GCA_048614715.1 Oceanidesulfovibrio sp. | reverse complement strand
CGGTATCGTGCGCCTTTTTCCATGGAGCTACATCATGTCGTTTCACGACATCATCGGCCTCGGCTGGTCGTCCTTTTTTGCTGACGCATTCGATTCCCTGAACATCTACGGCCTCGCGCCGGCGCGGGTGGCCCGCGCCGATCGGGAGCGCTATCTCCTCGTGCACCAGGCCGGCGTCTCTCCCGCCGTGCTCGCCGGGCGGTTGCGGCATCAGGCGCTTGAATCCCCTGGGCCGGTCGGTTTGCCCGTGGTGGGCGACTGGGTCGCGGCGTGGGGCGTCGCCACCACCGACCACGGCGGCGGGCACAATGCAGATGCCGCTCCCGAGCAATCCACAGGGCCGGCGCGCATCGAGGCGGTTCTCCCCAGGCGCTCGCTGCTCGCGCGGCTCGACCCTTCCGGGGGCGGCGCACGGCAGGCCCTGGCGGCCAATGTGGATATCGTGCTGCTCGCGGCCGGGCTGGACCACGACTTCAACCCCCGGCGCCTGGAGCGCGGCGCCGCCCTGGCGAACGAGGCCGGCGCCGAACCGGTAGTCGTGCTGACCAAGGCGGACCTCAGACAGGACCGCCGCCGCGAGCTGTCCAGGGTCATGTCGGCCGTGCCCGGCGCGTACGCACTGGCTCTCAGCGCATACACCGGCGAGGGCGTGGATGAACTGCGCGGCCTTCTCGGGCCCGGCGTCACAGCGGTCCTGCTCGGCTCCTCGGGCGCGGGCAAGTCCACGCTCGTCAATCGCCTGCTCGGCGCAGAGCGGCAGCGCACGGCTATGGTGCGCGAGGCCGATTCGCGGGGCCGGCACGCCACCACCCACAGGGAGTTGTTCCCGCTGCCCGGCGGCGGACTGCTTATCGATACGCCGGGGCTGCGCGCCTTCGGACTCACCGGCGAGGAGGACGTCAGCGAGCTCTTCGCGGACGTGGAGCGCTTCGCCGCGTTCTGCCGCTTCCGGGATTGTCGCCACGAGGCCGAACCCGGCTGCGGCGTCAAGAAGGCGGTGGAAGACGGAAAGCTCCCGCCCGAGCGCTACGCCTCCTACATCAAACTGCGCGGCGAGGCCGAACGCATAGAGCGTCGCCAGTCGTGCGTCCCGGACCTGGAAGCGAAGCGCCGGGGCAGGGAGCTGGGCAAGCTGCTGAAGCGCTACGCGCGGAACAACCCAAAACGCTGAGCCGGCCGATCCGCCCCGAATCAGTGAACCATATCATCCGGAGCCGCCTTGCGTGGGCGGCTCCGGCCATCCGTCTTGGCGCAGAGGGGCGGTGCCACTGCCGGGGGCCACGGCCTGTGCGCCGCGCAATTCGGACCTGCACGTCTGACACGATCGCACGGCAATTCACTTCCGCAACATCCGGTGCAGAGTCCGGGCGGCTGCGTTCGGCGGAGCGCATCCGGTCGAGCGCGGCGTAACGGCGCAAGATCCTGTCGATGCGCTGCATTCGGCTGTCGATGAACGCCCTCCAAACAGGGATGGCTTTTTCCGGCCAATATGATAGCCAAGTTCTCGTTGTCGGCAAAAAAGTGAATACTCAATCGCTTCACTCCCTAGTCAGGTGCGCCCGCACCGTGTAATCCCAGGTCGGTTGCCGATTTTTCTCCCGCGCTTCAGGACAGCTGTCCTGGCGATCACGCGTGTACATTCCAAAGATGGATTCGAGTAGAAACGCCATGCCCAACCTTATTCTTATCACATTGCTCGCCGCGTTCCCGGCGCTGTCAACGGACATGTATCTGCCGGCGATCCCCACGCTGCAGAAAATCTGGAACATATCGCTGCCCGAGGCCAACCTCTCGCTGGTCATCTACTTCGCCACCTTCAGCCTGCTGCTCCTCGTGCACGGGCCGCTCTCGGACCGGTTCGGCCGCAAACCGGTGCTGGGCTGGGGCATTCTGCTGTTCATCGCAGGATGTTTGCTCTGCGCCAGCGCGGATTCCATAACCGGTCTCGTGCTGGCGCGCATGGTCCAGGCCACCGGCGCCGCCGCGGCCTCGGCCCTGTCCCTGGCCCTGGCCAGGGATATGTACGAAGGCAAGGAGCGCCAGAAAGTGCTGGCCTACATCGGCGTCATCCTGCCTCTGTGCCCCATGGTCGCGCCCATGATCGGCGGGTTGTTGCTGGAGTATTTGTCCTGGCGGTGGATATTCGTGCTGCAGGGCTTGCTCGCACTGGTCAGTCTGTATGGTTCGATGCGCCTGAAGGAACCTCTGTTCGAGCGCACACGCGGCGGCGTGGTTTCCGTGGCCCGGAGGTACAAGGTGCTCCTGGGCAACAAAGACTACGTGTCCTACACCCTGGCGTTCTGCATCATGCCGGCGAGTTTTTTCTCGTTCATCGCGGCGTCGTCGAACATCTACATCGTGGGTTTCGGCCTGAGCGAACAGGCCTACGGCCTGTTCTTCGGCTTCAATGCATTGTGCATGATGGCCGGTTCGCTGCTGTGCTCTCGGCTGTGCGTCGGGTACTCCACGTTTTCCATTCTTGTCGTGGCGCTGGCGGGCATGCTGGCCGCAGGCGTCGCCATGGTCTACACCACAGGGGATGCGCTGCTGGAGTTCGTCATCCCCATGGGCGCGATCTCGTTTTTTGTTGGCCTCAGCCGGCCCTTGAGCATCAGCATGGTGATAGAGCAGGTGGAGACGGATGTGGGCGCGGCCTCAGCATTGCTGAGCTTCACGTTCTTCATCTTCGGCGCCATAGCCATGGAGCTGGTTTCCTTTGACTGGTGGCCCACCAAGGCCGTGTTCATCGGCGGGGTGGCCGTGCTCGGCTCCCTGCTGCCGCTCGCTGCCGTCATCTCCATGCACACACGCCACAAGCGGGCTGCGGCGGGGTGAGCGCGCTCTGGTAACTAGTCAGACAGATTCCGGAATCCGCCGGTGGCAGCAACTGCCGCCGGCGGATTTCCTGCTTTTTCCGCCATTGCCCCCCAGGCGCGATAAGGCACATGCGTTGCGAATCTTGATTGCGAAGGAGAACCCATGCTGCAGACGGCCACCGTGAAGGTGGTGTTGAACGAGCCGCGGAGCAAATTACTGGACAATCGACCAAAGCTCGGGGCGAGGCCGCCATTTTCGCCCTGGGCGATATACAT
>JBMCLC010000367.1:0-3106 GCA_048614715.1 Oceanidesulfovibrio sp. | reverse complement strand
AGGCGTTCCCGGCCTACCTGGAAAGCCGCATCGCCGGCTTCTACGAACGGGCCGGCTGCCTGCGGCTCAAGGACGGCAGCGTCGGCTCGGTCACCATTGGCGGCACGGTCAGCCCGGCCGGCGGCAACTTCGAAGAGCCCGTCACCCAGTCCACGCTCAAGGTTGTGGGCGCGTTCCACGGCCTCTCGCGCGAGCGCTCCGACGCCAGACGCTATCCGGCCATCGAGCCGCTGGAGAGCTGGTCCAAGTACAGGAGCGTGGTGGACGAGGACGCGTTGCGCAAGGCCCGCCGCATACTGGTGAAGGGGCGCGAAGTGGCCCAGATGATGAAGGTGCTGGGCGAGGAGGGCACGCCCATCGAGGATTTCATCGTGTATCTCAAGTCCGAGTTTCTGGACGCCGCCTACCTGCAGCAGGACGCCTTCAACGCCGTGGACGGCGCCACCGACGAGGAGCGCCAGCGCCGGATGTTCGCGCTCATGGCCTGGCTGCTGGAGCAGGACTACCACTTCGAGGCCAAGGACTCGGCCCGACGGTTCTTCCAGCGCCTCACTCAGATGTACCGCGACTGGAACCGCATACCCATGGACGATCCCGGCTTCGAGGATATGGAGAAACGGCTGATGGACCTGGCCCGGGCGGCGGCCCATGTTTAAGGTCTACCACCGCATCCACCAGATCGTGGGCAACGTCATCATGGTCCAGGCCGACGACGTGAGCTACGGCGAGCTCGCACGGGTGACCACCCGGCGCGGGGAGTCCCTGGCCCAGGTCATCCGGCTGGAACGCGGCCGCGTCTACCTGCAGGTCTTTGCCGGCTCCCGGGGCATCGCCACGGACGCCAAGGTGCGCTTTCTGGGCAAGCCGTTGCAGGTGCCGTTCACCGGAAACCTGCTCGGCCGTGCGTTCACCGGCAGCGGCGTGCCGCGCGACCGCGGACCAGAGCTGGAGGAAGAGATGATCGACATCGGCGGTCCGTCCGTGAACCCGGCCCGCCGGGTGATACCCACCCGCATGGTGCGCACGGGCATCCCCATGATCGACATCTTCAACACCCTGGTGGAATCGCAGAAGCTGCCCATCTTCTCCTCGGCGGGCGAGCCCTACAACCCGCTGCTCGCGCGCATCGCCCTGCAGGCCGAGGTGGACGTCATCGTGCTCGGCGGCATGGGCCTCAAGTACGACGACTACCTCTTCTTCCGGGACACCCTGGACGAGCACGGCGCTCTCACCAAGTCCGTGCTCTACGTGCACACGGCGGCCGATCCCACCGTGGAGTGCCTGCTCGTGCCGGACATCTGCCTGGCCGTGGCCGAGCAGTTCGCCCTGGAGAATAACCGCGTGCTCGTGCTGCTCACGGACATGACGAACTTCGCCGACGCGCTCAAGGAGATCGCCATCACCATGGAGCAGATTCCTTCCACCCGCGGCTACCCCGGCGATCTCTACAGCCAGTTCGCCCGGCGCTATGAAAAGGCAGTGGACTTCGAGGGCGCGGGCAGCGTGACCATCCTGGCCGTGACCACCATGCCCGGCGACGACGTGACCCACCCCGTGCCGGACAACACGGGCTACATAACCGAAGGACAATTCTACCTGAAGAACGGTCGCATCGAGCCCTTCGGCTCCCTCTCTCGGCTCAAGCAGCAGGTGAACAGCAAGACCCGCGAGGACCACCGCACGGTGATGGACTCCATGATCCAGCTCTACGCCCAGTACAAGGAAGTGCAGGAGAAGCAGGCCATGGGCTTTCGCCTTTCGGACTGGGACCGCAAACTTTTGAAGTACGGGCAGCGGTTCGAGGGCGAGATGATGGACCTCTCCGTAAACCTGCCGCTGGAGCAGGCCCTGGACCTGGGCTGGGAGATCATGGCCGACTGCTTCGACAGCGAGGAAACCGGCATACCCACGGCCATGGTTCAGTTATTCTGGCCGAAGCAGGGCGAGGCCTGATCCTCGAAAAGAGCGCGACATGGCCAAGATCAAGTTCACCAAGAACGAGCTCAAGAACCAGCGCGACGCACTGGCGCGGTACGAGCGCTTTCTGCCCACCCTGCGCCTGAAAAAGGAGCAGCTTCAGGGCGAGGTCCGGCGCGTCTCCCTTGATCTGCGCGACACGCGCACGAAGATGGAAGAAATCGAGAACGCGATTCGACCGTGGATAGCGCTGTTCGACGACCCGTACGACCTGGCGCCGTACGCCGCCGTGGAACGGGTGGACATCGGCACGGTGAACATCGTGGGCGTGAACGTGCCAGTGCTGGACAAGGTGGTGTTCGCAGCGGACATGCCGGATCCGCACGACTCCCCGGCCTGGGCGGACGAGGCCGTGCACGCCTTGCGCACCCGCGTGGAGCTGGTGCTCTGGGAGCGCAACCTGGCCACGCAGCTTGAGGTCCTGTCCGATGAGCTCCGTACCACGACACAGCGCGTGAACCTCTTCGAGAAGATCAAGATTCTAGAGACGTTGGATAAAATCCGCCGCATCCGTATCTTTTTGGGCGATCAGCAGACCGCGGCCGTGGCCCGGGCCAAGCTCACCAAGCGCAAGACGTCCGAGCAGTGGAGGTCCGCATGATAGTGCCCATGCGCAAGCTCGAACTCATCGTCACGCTCAAGAGCCGCGACGAGGCCCTGACCGCCCTGCGCGATCTGGGGGTGGTGCACATAACCGCGGACAAGCCGCCGTCCAGCGACGAACTGGAGCAGGCCCGCGATCGACTGGCCGGCGTGTAGCAAGTGCTGGAGCTGTTGCCCAAAAATGCCGAGGCAAAGCCCACGGGCATGTCCGCCGTCACGGTGGTGGACGATCTGCTGCCCCGCATCGCCCGGCGCCGCAAATTCGCGGAACGGCTCGGCGTACTCTATGCCGAGCGGGCCACACAAGCGCCCTGGGGCGCGGCTTTGCCCGAGGATATATCCTCCCTGGAGGACAAGGGACTGTACGTGGGGCTGTTCTGGCGCAGCAAGAAGGGCGAGATCCACCCGCCGGAAGGCGCCGCCGCGGTCGATCTGGCGCCATGCGGGCCGACCAGGCGCAAACAGCGCAGCTGCGCTGTGGCCGTGGTCTCCCGGGAGCCCTTCGCCCCCGGCCATCTGCCCACGG
>JBMCLC010000366.1:0-3109 GCA_048614715.1 Oceanidesulfovibrio sp. | reverse complement strand
ACCGGGTCAAGCCGGAAGTGTGCAAGCTCGTGCAGTTCGGACCCATCAACCTCAATGACCGCGCGGCGGTGAAGCGTGTGGAGCGTTCCCAGATCGTGTTCTGCCGCAACGTGATCATTTATTTTGACGATGACATGAAAAAACGTGTCATCTCAGCTTTTTATGACAACCTGCATCCCGGCGGATTCTTGCTCATCGGCCACAGCGAGTCGCTGCACAACATCTCGCGCGCGTTCAAACCGGAACACCATCCGGGCGCCATCGTCTACCGCAAGGTCTGACGAACGCGAACGTGTCCGAGACGGGGAGGCATGTTTCTTGAGAGGTCGAATACGTGAATGTACGAGTGCTCGCCGTGGCCAACCAGAAGGGCGGTGTTGGCAAAACCACCACCGCGCTCACGTTGGCCGCTGCGTTCGCCAAGGAGGGGCGGAGCGTCCTGGTCATGGATCTGGACCCGCACGTCAGCGCCTCCATCCACATGCGCTTCTACCCCGAGAAGCTCAGACACACGGCGTACGATCTGTTCACCAAGCCCAAGAGCGAACGGTGGCACACGGCGTGGAACAAGGTCACCTATCCGGCAGCCGGCGGAGTGTTCGACTTCGTGCCCGCGCATACCAAGCTCTCGGACCTCGATGTGGACCTCGCCAGGGTCAAGGGCAAGGGCAGCCTGCTGGTGCGCGCGCTGATGAATGCGCCGCAGGACTACGATTACGTCATCCTGGATTCGCCGCCGTACCTCGGGGTGCTGCTGGCCAATGCGATAATGGCCGCAAACCTGGTGATCATCCCCATTCAGACAGAATACCTCGCCCTCAACGGTCTCAAACTCATCTTCTCCACCATGCGCACGCTCAACAGGGTGCGCCGGGAGCCGGTGGGCTACCGCGCCCTGGCCACCATGTTCGACTCCAGGGCCGGCGCCTGCAAGCGCGTTTTGTCGCTGCTGCGCGCCAAACTGGGCGACAGGATGTTCGAAACCATAATCCATCACGACACCAAGCTGCGCGAAGCAAGCGGCAAAGGTTCCGTGATCTACGACCTTTACCCCGACTCGCGAAGCGCGTTGGAGTACCTGCAGCTCGCTGCGGAGATTGAATCATTATGAGCAAAAGCCCTGAAGAATATTTCCTGGACGAGGAACTTTCCCCGGAAGAGCGGGGCGAGGAAGTCGCGTTCTCCGAAACCGAGCGGGCGTTTCTGGAAAAATATCTCGGGCTCGAACGCGACATTCTGGATCGCCTCGGCATTGAGGAAGCTGCCGAGCCGCAAGCCGTGGAGCTTTCGGAAGTGGCGCCCCCTCCTCCTGTGGAGCCGGCCGCCCCTGTAACGGAAGAACCGGCCGAATCCGTGCCCACCGAGGATGAGGCGGAAGCCGAGCCCGCTCCCGAGGCAATGGCGGTGCGCGAGGCCGAGCCGGCGGCCGAAGAGGAAATCGCCGAAACTCCTCGCGAGGATGAGGCCGTTGTCCAGGCCGCCGAGGTCGAGCCCGCCCCCGAGCCTTCGCTGGACGACGAAATCCGCGCCCAGAACGAAGTTCAGCTGGTGAGTTTCTTTCTGGCCGACCAGGAGTTCACCATACCCATCAACGCCGTGCAGGAAGTGGTGCGCTACATGGAGCCGACGGCCGTGCCGGAATCGCACGCGTTTCTCGCCGGCATCGTCAATATGCGCGGACGGGTGACGCCGGTCCTGCGCCTGGGCGTCATCCTCGGCAAGGAGGAGCCCCCCGCGGATGATCAAACGCCGGGGGATGAAGACGAGAACAAGCGCCGTTTCCTCATCGTCTGCCGCAAGGGGGATGTCCAGGTCGCCCTGCTGGTGGAACGGGTCCATACCATGTATCGTGTGCCCCAGTCCGCCATCGAGTGGAATATCGAACAGCGCATGGGCGCGGATGTGGAAATCGTCCGCGGGCTCCTGCGTTTGGGCGATGGCCTCGTCGGCATCGTCTCCCTGGAACGCATGCTCGACAAGGTGGGTATGCAAGGAGGCTTGGGTGGCTAAACATATTCTCATCGTGGATGATTCCAAGACCGTGCGGAATCTCGTAGCCTTCATCATGAAAAAGGAAGGCTTCAAGGTGACCACCGCGGAAAACGGTTTGGACGGACTGGAAAAGCTCTACACCAATCCTGATGTGGACCTCATCATAAGCGACATCAACATGCCCAAGATGGACGGCTTCACATTCATCAAATCCGTGCGGGAGCAGGACGCATACCGCGATCTGCCCATAGTGGTGCTCTCCACAGAGGGCCGGGAAGAAGACATAGAAGCCGGCATCAGCCTCGGCGCCAACCTCTACCTCGTCAAACCGGCGCAGCCGGAAAAGCTGGTCAAGAACGTGAATATGCTCCTCGGCTAATACGCAGGGAGCGGCCCCGGGAAAGGAACGATACGACCATGAGCCAGGATTTTCTCGATCCGGAAATAATCAACGATTTCATACTCGAAGCCAAGGAACACCTGGAGACCATCGAGCCCAATCTGCTGGAGCTCGAAAAATCTCCGCAGAACCTGGCGCTGCTCAACGAGATATTCCGGCCCATGCATTCGCTCAAGGGCGCGTCGGGCTTTCTCGGCTTCAATACCATGAACCGACTCGCGCACCGCGCCGAGAATATCCTCGATGAGCTCCGCAAGGGCGAGATGTCCGTGACTTCCGAGATCATGGACGTCATCCTGTCCGCTACGGACGCCTTGCGCCAGATGATCGACAATCTCGAGGTCGAGGGCACGGAAGGCCAGGTGGACGTGGATCAGCTTGTCGCCACCATCGACCGCATCATGGCCGGCGGCGGCGAGGCGCCCGCCGCACCCGCGGCTCCTGCCCCCAAGTCCCCTGCGCCAGCCCCGGAGCCCGAACCCGACTTCCAGCACGGCGCAATGCCCGAACCGGCGGACGCCGTGGGGGAGCAGAGTGCGCCCGCCCAGGAGCCCGAGCCTGATTTCGAGCACGGAGCCCCGGAAACACCCGAACCGGTTGCCTCCGCGTCCTCCGCGGATGCCGACGCAATCCATCCCGAGTTCGAGGACGAGAGCCTGGAGCCGTATTCGCTCACCGCGTTCGGAGAAAGCCACCTCAACGACTTTCTCGAGGAAG
>JBMCLC010000365.1:0-3114 GCA_048614715.1 Oceanidesulfovibrio sp. | reverse complement strand
GTCAGGCGGTGATGGAGGGCGTGATGATGCGCAACGCGGACACGCTGGCCATCGCCGTGCGCAAGTGCGACGGCTCCATCTACGTGGAGAAGTGGCCGTGGTTCTCCCTCACCGACAGGTTCCCGAGGGTCAAGAAGCCGTTTCTACGCGGCTTTCCGGTCCTCGTGGAAACCCTGGTCAACGGCATCAAGGCGCTCAACTTCTCGGCCGTGCAGGCCGCGGAGGACGCCGAAGCCGAAGAGGGTGAAGGCGGACTGAAGACGTGGCACCTGGTGCTCACGCTCGTTCTGTCCGTGGGTCTGGCGCTTGGGCTGTTCGTCGTCGTGCCGCATCTGTTCTCGCTGGGCATGCAGTACCTGGGCGCCGGCAGCGACATGAACGGCATCTCCTTCCATATCTGGGACGGCTTCTTCAAGCTCGCCATCTTTCTCGGCTACATCGTGTCCATATCCTTTGTGCCGGATATCCGCCGCGTGTTCCAGTACCACGGCGCCGAACACAAGGTGATCTGGGCGCACGAGAAGGGCGAGCCCCTGACCCCGCTGTCCGCCAAGGCGTTCAGCCGGCTCCATCCCCGCTGCGGCACCACGTTCCTGCTCTTCGTGCTCTCGCTGTCCATCGTCCTGCATACGGTGCTCGTGCCGCTCATTCTCCAGGTGTACGATCCGTCCGGCAGCATTGCCCGGCATCTGTACATCGTGGGGGTCAAGCTGCTGCTCATGGTGCCCATTAGCTGCGTGGCCTACGAACTCATCAAGTTCGCCGGTGCGCGGCCCGGTAATCCGCTCTGCCGCGTTCTCAGCGGCCCCGGCCTGGTGCTGCAGAACCTGACCACACACGAACCTGACGAAACGCAGCTCGAGGTCGCCCTGGCCGCGCTCGAGGCCGCCCTCGGCACGTCGACCGAGGAGGCCGTGGCCGTGGAAGCTTTCCGGAACGAGGACGCTGAATGTCTCGCCCAGGGCGCCAATGTTCCAGGGAGCGCCTGATCCATGTTCGCCAAGCTTGAAGGCATAGAAGCCAAGTACGATGGGCTCGAAAAAGAGCTTTCCAATCCGGACATCTACTCCGACCAGGACAGGTTCAGACGCGTCTCCAAGGCGCACTCCGAACTCAAAGAGGTTGTGGACGTCTTTCGCGAGCATCAGCGCCTGACTCAGGAGCTGGAGGACAACAGGGAGCTCGCCAGGGATTCCGATCCGGAAATACGCGCCATGGCCGAGGAAGAAATGCGGACCATCAGCGAGCGTCTGCCCGTTCTGGAGGAAAGGCTCAAGGTCCTGCTGCTTCCCAAGGACCCACTGGACGAGAAGAACACCATTCTGGAAATCCGCGCCGGCACCGGCGGCGAGGAAGCCGCCCTGTTCGCCGCGGATCTCTTCCGCATGTACATGCGCTTCGCCGAGACCAGGAGCTGGCGGACCGAGATCATGCACTCCAACGAGACCGACTCCGGCGGTTTCAAGGAAGTGGCCGTGCTCATCCAGGGCGACAGCGTCTACAGCTGGCTCAAGTACGAGGCGGGCACGCATCGCGTGCAGCGCGTGCCGGCCACGGAGTCTCAGGGCCGCATCCACACCTCGGCGGCTACGGTGGCGGTGATGCCAGAAGCCGAGGAAGTGGACATCGAGATCAAGCCGGACGAGATTCGCGTGGACGTTTTCCGTTCCTCCGGTCCCGGCGGCCAGAGCGTGAACACAACGGACTCCGCCGTGCGCGTCACGCACATTCCCACCGGGTTGGTGGTCAGCTGTCAGGATGAGAAGTCGCAGATCAAGAACCGCGTCAAGGCCATGAAGGTCCTGCGCTCGCGCCTCTTGCAGATGGAAGAGGAGAAGCGCCAGGAAGAAGAGGCCGCCAGCCGGCGCGAACAGGTGGGTACGGGCGACCGTTCCGGCCGCATCCGCACCTACAACTATCCCCAGGGACGCGTCACCGACCACCGCATCAATCTGACGCTCTACAAGCTCGAGGCCTTCATGGAAGGCGATCTCGAGGAAATGATCCGCTCCCTGGCCTCCCACTACCAGGCCGAGGCGCTGCGGGCCCAGGCCGACGCGGCCTGATCCCTTCTCCCCGCGCCAAGGCGCGGAGCGCCACATGACGCCCGAGCCGACCACCGTACGCCAGGCGCTGGCGAGAGCCGCCAGAAGACTGTCCGTCGCCGGGGTGGATTCCCCTGCGCTCTCGGCCCGGCTGCTGCTCGGCCATGTCCTCGGCCTCGACGACATCGGACTGGTGCGCGATGCGTACAAGCATCTGGACGCGTCCCACCTGGCCGCCTATGAGGCCCTGGTGGACCGACGCGCAGCTGGCGAACCAGCGGCGTACATCCTGGGCCGCCGCGAATTCTTTGGCCTGGACTTCGCCGTGACGCCGGCCACGCTGGTGCCCCGTCCGGAGAGCGAGCATCTCGTGGAACAAGCCCTCGGGCACTGTGGCGATTCCTCGGCGCTCCTTCAATTCGCAGACCTGGGCACAGGCTCTGGCTGCCTCGCCGTCTGTTTTGCGCTGCACCGGCCACGGTCCATGGGCGTGGCCGTGGATCGCTCCCTCGCGGCGCTCGCTGTCGCCAGGAAGAACGCCCGGGCGCATGGTGTGGAGGGCAGGTTGCTGTTCGCCCGGTGCGACTTCGGCGCGTTGTGTGTGCAAAACGAAAGTCTTGACTTGGTGCTGGCAAATCCGCCATATGTGAGCGCCGCCGAGTACAAGGCGCTTTCTCGCGAAGTGAGCGGGTATGAGCCGCGGACAGCGCTGGTGCCGTCGGAAGGCGAGGGCGGCAGCGGCCTGGAGGCGATAGCGTCGCTTCTGCCGGAATCGCGGCGTGTGCTCAAGGGCGGCGGGGCGCTGGTTAGCGAAATTGGCTGGGAACAGGGCTCACGATGCCTGGAACTGGCCCGCGCAACCCGGCTGCCGGACGGCCGTCGGTTCGAGCAGTGCAGAATCATTCAGGATTTGGCAGGACGCGACAGGGTGCTCTTTGCGGTGGCCGGGTGAGGATGAGGATTTTTTTGGGACAACCGAAAAAAAGTGCATTCCACCCCTTGCGTTTTGAAAAGAGCGGGGGTATAGCTCCACGTTCTTGACGCGCTGGCGTAGCTCAATTGGCAGAGC